>CANGVB010000147.1 GCA_947456995.1 Bryobacteraceae bacterium
CCGCTTGAGAAAGTCTTTGGCCTTAGCCGGATTCTCCCCAGCCAGCGACAGATCGCCAGTAAATGCGCTGCAAAGAATCAATTCGAGGCCATTGCTGGCAGCCGTCTCACGAATCTCCTGAGCCGGAAAATCTTCAAAATCAAAACGGGCTACTTCCACACCATCAAAGCCATGGGCCTTGATTTCAGGAAAAAGCGCCAGATGCTCCCGTTCAAATCTCGCAGTCCAGATCAGGGTGTTGACGCCAAGCTTCATACTAACGATTCCCTCCCGTAACCAGAGACCCGGTGATTTGAGGGCCCTTGTTTGACTTAATCCGAAGCAGGATTGCCTCCGGTGCGGCGTAAATGGTTTGCTGCGGGCTGCGGGTTTCGATGGTGCCGCCGATGTAGATCACCTGTTCCAGCGGTTCGCTATCGGGCAGGGCAGCCAGAGTGAACCCGCGTTTCGTCTCGTCTTCGTTCAAAAGTACCCCGTTGAGGCCCACGTCCAATACGCGAACTGAGGGAGGCAGGTTCATCACCTGCACAGGCACGCGGCCTTCAAAGCCATTGTTGCGGGTAATACTGAGGTTCACATCGGCTGTGCTGCCAGCTTCCAACTCAACTACCTTGGTGATCGCAGTCATCGTGATGTCAGCTTGCGGCATAACGGAAACCAGCTTGAGATTGTCATCCTGATTGGCAAAGCGCACCTTGTCACCGTAGCGGCCGCTCACCTGAATCGGAAAGGCCTTCGATTGCGGCGTGCCATCGCTCTTCAGCAGCACAGTAGCAAAGATCTGCCCGGGCGGGATCACCGTCGGGGTAGCGGTAATGCCGGCAGGCAATCCGTCAAAATTAACTGAGATAGGCCCATCAAAGCCATCCATACGAAAGGCCTGCATGGTAACCGGAATGGCACCGCCAAGCGGCACCGTTGGGTTGCGCGGGTTCATCGAAATCCGGAAGTCTGGCTCGGTGCGACGTGCCGTAAGGCGATAAGCCTGTGGCTGTGCCAGCTTGCCGCGAACATCGCTCAGCACAAGCTGATATTCGCCATCAGCGGGTGCCGTGAAGTGAAGCAGCGAGTCTTTGCCGTAGCCCGGCCCACCGTCATCATTGCGGAAGTACAGCCGCAGCAGCGGAAGCCCATTCGGAGTAAACTTCGAGCCGGCCGGGAAAACCTGTGCCTTGTAAATGCTCTTATCGATCGCATGAGCTTCGGCCGTTGTGTCGAAGTAGGTGATGCGTTGGCCATTGAAGTTTTCAAAGATCATGTCATCATCCGGGCCACGGGGCATCGCGTTGATTTTGATCACTTCCCCGCCCAGCATCACGTAATCGCCAACCTTGAGGGCGTTCCAGGAGTTGATGCGAATTCCGCGGCTGGCACTGTCGTGATCGCGCAGGGTGGTTGTGGTCTCCCAGACGGGCCGCACAACAGCACGTTCAATCGACTTGCCCTGCATGTCGAGCACTTCGAGAAACGAGTCAACGTCGCTACCGGCACGGCGGGCATCCACCTCAAAAACCAATTCTTCGCCGCGACGGGCATTAAAGCGAAAGCGAGCCGTGTCGCTGAGCTTCCCGTTTACGGTGAGAGGAAAGCTAAGCTTGTCCACGCCCTCGGCTTCGGGGTATTGCCCGAGTTCGAGGCGGACGTCGTTAAAGGCCTTGCCAGGGCGAAGGATTACCGCGAAGGCATCCCGTTCGCTCGGCTCACCTTTGACGGCCAGTTTCGCCTCTGAGACATTGATGCCTTCGAGGGTGACGTTTGCGGTCTTGCCCTTTTGAACTCCGAGCGGGTAAACACTGGTGACTACGCTAAAGTCACCCGCTTTGAGGCGATAAAAATGGCTGGCGCGTCCGCTCTGCTGAAAGTCACTGATCTGCACAAAGTAGATGCCATCTTTGTCGAAGCGGTGAGCAAAGCGGCGAACGCTTTCGCCCCCATCCTGACCAAACTCAGCGGCAACGCTCTGGTCTTCACGCAGGATTCTTACGATCGGCTGGAGTGAGCTGCCCAGCATCGTTGCGCCGTTTTCAAAAACCACCTGCTGGCCGGCCCGAGCCTTGATCTTGTAGTGATCCACGTCGCCATTGCGGCTGATGGCACCGGTTAGAATCGCTGGCAGGTAAACCTCAGGTGCGTTGTCGATGGTGTCGTTAGGCTCCATATCGGCAGCTTCACCATAGAACGGCTCAACAAGGAAAGTGCCAACCGGGCTGGTGCCCAGTGGGGTTAGAAGCCGAAAGTTCACCGGGCCCACCTTGGCTTCGGTGGAGATATCGATCTCAACGGTAACCTGATTGCGGGCCGGGATCTGTCCCAGTTCAATCGAGGACGCACCCCCACTGGCGCCCAGACGCACTTCAGCCTGATCGGGCAGTTCCTTGATGCGCAGAATCTTCCCTGTAATGCCCTTCTCGCTGAAGTAAATGGCAGATGCCTTGGCCAGGTTGAAGCCTTCCACTTCCATCTCCACTGTCATGCCACGGGCGATGCCAAGGGGCGAGACACGGGCAATCGTGGGTGGCGTCGTGCGCTTTGTCTGGGCAAAAATAAGGCCGGTGCTCAGGATTGCGATTGAGATCAGTTGCTTCATGGCTTCACCTCAGTGATTAAGAGACTTCCGTTCATTCGGCCCAGCGCCACGCGCGAGCCATCGGGTGAGTATTCAACGGCGTAGGCCCAGTCGGGCTGGCCGCCCAGCATTTTAAGTTCGCTCAGGTCTGTGGCGCGAAACAGCTTCAGACTGCGGTCTGCAGAGCTGGTGAGCAAGGTCTTGCCGTCACGGCTCCAGACAATCTTGAGAATGGCATCTTCATGAGCGATCATCGAAGCCTCAAGGGTGGCTCCTTTTTCTTCGAGCAACCAGACGCGAATCGTTTTGTCCTGCCCGGCGGCCGCGACACGTTTGCCGTCAGGCGAGATCGCAATCGAGTTCACCCCGTCGGTGGGCTCGCTCATCGTAAAGAGACGTTCGCCGGTTTCCGGGTTCCATACCTTGATCGACCGGTCAGATGCTCCACTCACCAGACGCTTTCCGTCGGGGGTAAAGGCAAGAGCATAGATGGCGTCGATGTGGTCTTTGAGGGTGCGAATCTCTTTGCCAGTTTCGGCATCCCAAAGCTTGATCAGCTTGTCATAGCTGGCCGTGGCAATGGTCTTGCCGTCGGGTGAGATGGCGACTCCGTAAATGCAATCGGCATGGCCACTGATCGTGGCTTGCAGACTGCCATCGGCCTTCCAGATTTTAACTTCGCCCTTACGTGCAGGAGAGCCGCCAGCGGCGGCGAGAAAGCTACCGTCTTTGCTCCAGGCAACTGCGCGCACAGCGTCTGCATGACCGGTAAGCTGGCCCGTCTCTGTTTGTCCGGTGGCGTCCATCAAGCGAACGGTCTGGTAGGCACCGAGAGCAATGGCTTTACCATCTGGCCTCCAGGCAAGCGCATAGATCTGCTGGGGTTTTGTTGCCGGTGCAGCCGCGCCCTCGTCGATCCATTCGCGAATCGCTTCTGCCTCGTCGTCCGGCATCACTTCGTTGGAGAATGGCATGCGGCCAATCTCAGGAGCTTTGCCCACCACACTCAGATAGAGCGTGCTTTCTTTCGATTTGCCCGGCACCAGAACGGGGCCACTATTGCCGCCCTTGAGCAAGCCATCCCAGGTCTCAAGATTCAGCGAACCCATCGTGGCAGTGGCAGAATGACAGCCCGTACAACGCTTCTCGAGGATCGGCTGTATGTCGCGCACGAAATCCTTTGAAGCGCTCAGCGGTACACAAAGGCAGAAGGCCAGCAGTTCTCGTTTCATTGGTTGAAGAGGAACTCCTTGCTGGTCAGCAGTGCCCACATCAGATCCTCGGCACCCTGGCGGCGGGATTGCAGCATGGCCTCTGTGGTTCCTTTTTCAAGGCGCGAAGCCTTCAGCAGCTCGACTGCCCGCTGCTTCTCGGTCTCGCTCGGGAAGCGGCCAAAGGCAGACAGGTAAACCTGTTCAATCATGCGGCCATCACTGACGCCGAGCTTCAGAAAGAGATTCACAGCTCCATTCGGATTCATCAGCTTCCTGTTGAGCGTGTCGCCGTTGATCACATGCAGAGCCTGGGCAATGCTAGGGTCGCTCGATCGCTCGCCAGCGTCACAGATGACACGCTTGGGACGCCCGAAAACATTGAGGAATTCACTCTTCACCTGCACGTCAGGCAACTGCATCGCGCGAGTACCAGCAGCGTAGCCATCAAAGGCAGTCGGGACGCCAGTCACCTGGCTCATCGAGTCTAAAAGCACCTCAGCCGGCAGACGCTTCAGAATGTAATGCGAGTAGTATTTGCCGTCGCTTTGATTGGAAGCATTCGGCTCGCTCGAGAGCTGATAGGTGGAGCTGTTCATGATGGTGCGAATCAGCCGCTTCACATCAAAGTCTTTCGTGAAGTCGGCAACAAGGGCGTCGAAGAGGTCTGCGTTTGAGGCCGGGTTGGTGGCGCGGACGTCATCGATCGGGTCAGTAAGGCCACGGCCCATGATGCTGCCCCAGACGCGGTTCACAAGGTTGCGGGCGAAGAACTGATTCTTGGGCGAAGTAAGCCATTTGGCAAAGTGGACGCGGCGGTCTTCGGTTGAGTCGAGGCTCATCTCCACGCCATCAAGCGGAGTCGGGTTGAGTGGCTTGAGCAGGCGCGGGTGATTCACGTCGCCACTGGTGCGGGCAAAGACAACAGTCTCGCCCATTGTGTTGCCGTTCTTCAGGCCCACGCGGGCGAAGAGGTTCACCATCTGGTAATACTGCTTCTGTGTCCACTTCTCCAGTGGGTGATTGTGGCAACGGGCGCAGGTGAGGCGCTGGCCGAGAAAGGCCTGGGTGACGTTTTCGGTGAGGTCGATCGGGTCTTTGTGAAGGACGAAGTAGTTAAGGGCGCCATTCTGACGGGTGCTGCCGGATGAGGTGATGATCTCGGTGGCAAACTTGTCTCAAGGCTTGTTCTGCTTCACACTGTCGCGGATGTAGTTGTAGAAGCTCTGCATGCCAACAGCGCCCAGCTTGCGGGAGCTCACCAGCATGAGGTCGCTCCACTTGTAGGCCCAATAGTCGGTGAACTCTTCTTTGTTGAGGATGTACTCGATCAGCTTCTCGCGCTTGTTCGGGCTCTTGTCGGTGAGGAAGTTCTCCACTTCTTCAGCGGTAGGCAGGATGCCTGCGGCATCGAGGAAGGCGCGGCGGACAAACATCTCGTCCGGGGCAAGGGGCGAGGGCTCGATGCTGAGGCTCTTGAGCTTGGCCACCACCAGGTCGTCGACATAATTACGACGAGTGATGCGGGTGTATTTGTCGGGGCTCACCTCAGTGGTAAAAGGGACAGCGAGGCGAGTATAGAGAACCTTGCTGGAATACCAAACCGTGATCGCAGCTTCGCCGTGGCCGAGCATCTTCACGCGACCGGTGCCGTCATCGACCTGGGCCACACCTTCGTCATTCGAGCTGTATTTGGCCCAGCGGGTGACGTCTTCCATACGGCCGTCGCTGTACTTGGCGCGCACTACAAGCTGTTGCTCAGAGCCGTTCTTCAAGATGGCGCTCTTGGGGAAAACTTCAAGATCCACTACCTCAACGTCGGCAGCAGTGGGGGCAGGTGCGCCGCCTTCGATCCATTCGCGGATGACTCGGTATTCGAGGGAGTTCTTCTTCAGCAACTGGCCGCCGCCGTGGGGGATGCCAAAGCTGGCCTTCTGCAGTACGAGGCTCTTCTCCGGGTCTGCCAGCACCACGCGCCGGCCCTGGCTTGCACGAGTAAGAACGTCGTAATCCACTTCAGGGTCGTAACCGCGCAAGGTGAGCTTGAAGCCGTTCTTGCCGGCGAGTGCGCCATGGCAGGAGCCCTGATTACAACCGCGCTTGGACATCACCGGGATGACGTGCTCGCGGAAGGCCCAGGCGAAAGGCTTAGTGTAGCCAGCCACCTTTACCTTGAGACTGGCTGAGGTGTCGCCCTGTTTAGCGGTGATGATTGCTTCGCCATCGCCTTTGGGAGAAACCATACCGGCTGCGTCCACTTCGACGATGGCGGGATTGGATGAGGTCCATTGGGCTGTTCGCGTCCAATCGTCACCACGACCGTCGACTGAGGCTTGTGCGAGCAGTTGTTGCCGGCTTTCACGCGAATTCAGCGTGACGGATTCAGGATAAAGAGTCAGCTTGGCCGGAGCAGCCACGAGGCTGCCGGCCAGCAGCAATCCAAAGATAATGCGCATGGTTTCGTTCCTAAGAAAAGAGCTGCGAGATGGGTTCGACGCCGCGTTCGACGATCGGGATGGGTCGGCCTTGAGCGCCCGGCAATTCGAGCGAGAGATCGATGCCAAGGCCCTTATAAATAGTGGCGGCCACTTCAGCCGGGTTGGTGGGCCGGTCTTTCGGGTAAGCGCCGATTTCGTCAGAAGCGCCAACCACCGTGCCACCCTTAAGCGGTCCACCGCCCATTAGAATCGACCAGCACTGCGGCCAGTGATCGCGGCCACCAGCGGGGTTGATCTTGGGCGTACGGCCGAACTCACCGCAAGCCACAACCATGGTGTTCGAAAGCAATCCGCGTTGGCTGAGATCTTCGAGCAGCGAGGCATAAGCGTGATCAAACATCGGGCCAACGAGGTCTTTGTAGCAGGAGATCGGCGAGAAGGGCTTGGAGCCATGGATGTCCCAGGTGATTTCATCAAAGACCGTCTCGAACATATTGACGGTGACAAAGCGGACACCAGCTTCCACCATACGGCGTGCCAGCAGGCAGCTTTGGCCGAAGCGGTTGAGGCCGTATTTTTCGCGCACTGCTTCAGGCTCGCGGTGCAGCTCAAAAGCCTCGCGCGCCTTCTGGCTCGACATCAGCGTGTAGGCCTGGTGGAAGGTGTTGTCCATGAGGCGCGCGTCTTGTGAGGTCTCAAAACGGTTTACCGATTTATCGACTGCTTCGCGCCAGTTGCGGCGACGGTCAACGCGCAGGGCTGAGAGATAGTCTGGCGGCAACATGTCGGGGACGCGGAAGTTGGGGTCGCTCGGGTCTGCGTTGAGAACAAAGGGATCGAAGGTCTTGCCCAGGAAGCCGGCAGACTGGCCATGCGGCATGTTGCCACCGGTGTTGCCAATGGGGCGCGGCAGCAAGACGTGAGCGGGCACATCGCCTTTGGGGCCCTTGAGTTTATTGAGTACGCAGCCAATATGCGGGTGTTCGACGCCACCCTGAAAGAGCCGGCCCGTTTGCATCATCTGGTGGCCGGTGTCATGAACTGCGGCGGCGGTGTGATTCATGCCGCGGATGATCGAATACTTGTCGGCATGTTTGGCCATGCGGGGGAAGAGTTCGCTGATCTCCATGCCCGGGACGTTGGTCTTGATGGGCTTGAAGGGGCCTCGGATCTCAGACGGCGAGTTGGGCTTCATGTCCCAGGTGTCTAGCTGACTGGGAGCGCCCACAAGCATGAGGAAGATACAGTTAACATCGGACTTCGACTGATCTACGGCACCAAGGGCCTTGAGTGCGGTGAACTGGGTAAGCCCGAGTCCTAAGCTGGAGAGGGCCCCTGCGTGAAGGAAATCACGGCGTCTGGTGCCGTCACAAAATTCAGCTGGTTTATCGGCGTCAAAACGGAACATGGACACACTTCTCCAAATTAGGATTTGCTCAGATTCTATCGTTGTTTATCGGATAGTGCCAGTTGCAGCTGCTGAAGTGGGATGAAATTATCGCAGTCGCGCGGCGGCTGTGGCGCATCCTACAAGTAAGCTTGTAAAGACGAAAATGTTCTGGAATAAAAAAGAAGAAACGACGACGATGCTGCCACTGGATGGC
>CANGVB010000148.1 GCA_947456995.1 Bryobacteraceae bacterium
ATCCGAGTCCGCCAACTTGGAATTAAGATTTAACCTTCAAAGCCTACGAGGTCGAAATCCTCGGCCCTGACTTGACTTAATTCGCAAATCTGATACAGTCATCACACTTGAGCGTTCGTCTTCTGGGTCATGACATTAGCATTAGAACTTTTTCATACAACCCCAGTTACAGCAATCAATCAGTCTTAACTAAAGGGGTAAATGTCTATGCTGACTCGTATCATCCAGATTGCCGCGTTACTCGCAGTCTCCGTTTCTCTTTACGGTCAAGGCCTCACCGGCACCATCACCGGTAACGTCGCAGACCAATCCGGCAGCCCAATTCCAGGCGCAGAAATTGTTCTCAACAACGTCGGCACAGGCCAGAACCGCACCGGCCAATCCGACTCCACCGGTGCCTTCACCTTCACCCAGTTACTCCCCTCCACATATAAAGTCACCGTAACTTCAAAAGGCTTCAAGCGCTACGAACAAACTGAGATCATCCTCACCGCAACCGAGCGTGTCGTCCTCAAGCGCATCGATCTCCAACTCGGCGAAATCTCGCAAACCGTAGAAGTCACCGCCGAGACCGCCCGCCTCCAGACCCAATCCGCAGAGCGCAGCGGCCTCATCACACTCGAGCAAACCCAAAACGTACCCCTCAAAGGTCGTGACTATCTCGGCCTCGTCAAACTCCTCCCCGGCGTCATCGACACAGCCAACCGCAACGCTCCCGGCTGGAACAACCTCGGCGGCATCACCATCAACGGCAACCGCCAGGGCACAATCAACCTTACCCTCGACGGCATCTCCTCGCTCGACACCGGCTCCATGGGCGGCCCATACCTCGCCCCCTCCGTCGACGCAGTAGCCGAAGTCAAAGTACTCCTCACTAACTATCAGGCCGAATACGGCCGCTCCTCCGGCGGCACCATCAACACCATCATCAAGTCCGGCACCCGCGAATTCCACGGCGGCGCTTACTACTTCCTCCGCAACGAAGCCCTCAACGCTAACGAATTCTTCCGCAACCGTGACGGCCTGCGTCGCCCCCAATACCGCTTCAACTACCCCGGTTACTTCATCGGCGGCCCCGTCCCCATGGGCAAGTTCAACAAGAACCGCGACAAGCTCTTCTTCTTCTGGAGCCAGGAATTCCTGCCCCGCAATTACCCGACAGATCTCGTCCGCCGCACTTTCCCCACGGTCCAACAACGCAACGGAGACTTCTCCCAAACCTTCGACACCAATCGCACTCTGATTCCTATCTGGGATCCTCTCAACAACCGCGTGCCCTTCCCCGGCAACATCATTCCGGCCAACCGCATCGATCGTAACGGTCAGGCCCTGCTCAACATCTTCCCGACACCCAACGCCGTCGATCCCACCTTCAACTTCAACGCCCTCATCCAGGCACCGGTCAATCAGCCACGCCAGGACAAGATCCTGCGTATCGACTACAACCTCGGACCAAAGACTCAGTTCTACTGGCGCGGCATCAACGACTACGAAGCCTTCAAAGGCGACTTCGGCTTTGTACTCGCTTCCGGCTCATGGGGCCAGTTACCCATCAATTACCAGATCCGCTCTGCCGGCATGGTCTCCACTCTCATCCACACCTTCTCGCCAACCCTGGTCAACGAGTTCACCTTCGGCGTCAACCGCGCCTTGCAAACCGTCGATCCGCTCACCCAGGCTGGTCTCGACCGCAACAACCGCGCCAACGTTACGCCAAACCTCCCGCAGTTCTTCCCCCAGGCCAACCCGCGCAACCTCATCCCGCAAGCCAACTTCGGTGGTGTCCCCAACGCTGGCGTCCTCAACATCGAGCAGCGCTTCCCCTTCTTCGGCACCAACAACATCTGGAACTGGTCCAACAACCTTTCCAAGGTCATGAACCAGCACAACCTCAAGTTCGGCATCTACATTGAAAAAACCACCCGCAACGCTGCCCGTGGCTCTGCCTTCAACGGCACCTTCAATTTCAATCGCGACATCAACAATCCCTTCGACACCAACTTCGCTTACTCCAACGCCCTCCTCGGCAGCGTTCAGAGCTACACCGAAGCCAACAACAAACCCGACGGCCACGCTCGCTACTTCAACATCGAGTGGTTCGCTCAGGACACCTGGAAGGTCACCCGCCGCTTCACCATCGATGCCGGCGTTCGCTTCTACGTCATCCAGCCCACCTCAAGTGCCAACGATCAACTCGCTGCCTTCGACCTCGCTGGCTATGACCGCACCAAGCAGCCGGCCCTCATCCAGCCCTTCCGCAACGCCGCCGGTGCTCGCGTAGGCTTTGACCCCTTCTCCCGTAGCGAAGTCTCTCCCGCTTCCATCGGTCAATTCGCAGACGGCGTTGCTCCCTTCCAGGGCATGACCGTCTATAACGAACACATCCAGAACCGTCCCCCAATACAGATTGCCCCACGTCTCGGCTTCGCCTGGGACGTCTTCGGCAACTCCAGGACCGCTGTCCGCGGCGGCGCCGGTATCTTCTACGATCGCTTCAACGACGACCAGGTCCTGATCCACCGCGAGCTTCCTCCCAACACGATCACCCGCACTGCCGTCAATACGACAATCGCTGATCTACTCCGCAGCCCCTTCCGCATCAGCCCTCCCGGAGTCACCTCCATCCAGCGTGACTTCCAGCCCCCCACAGTCTACAACTGGAGCTTCGGCATCCAGCAGAACGTAGGCTACGGCGCCGTTCTCGATGTCGCATACGTCGGCAACGTCGGCCGCCACCTCATGCAGCGCCGCAGCTTCAACGCCCTGCCTTACGGCACACGCTTCCTGCCCAGCAGCATCGATTCCACCACCGGCAACCCTTTGCCTGACAACTTCCTCCGGCCCCTCCCCGGTTACGCCGACATTCAGTACATCGAACTCGCCGGCACCTCCAATTACCACTCACTCCAGACCCAGATCAACAAGCGTTTCAGCAAGGGTCTCCAGTTTGGCCTCGCCCACACCTGGTCCAAGGCCATGACCATCGTCAACGGCAATGGCGACTCGGTCAATCCTTACCTGGACTACCGCATGCGCAATTACGGCAGGGCCAGCTTTGACCGTACTCACAACCTCGTGATCAACTATGTCTACGACATCCCCAAGCTCTCCAGCCTCACCGGAGGCAACAAGGTCGTCAAAGGCGTCTTTGACAACTGGCAACTCTCCGGTCTCACCTCGATGACATCAGGCCAGCCCCTCGGCATTGGCTACACTCTCGTCAGCGGCGCAGACCTCCTCGGCGCCTCTGGTGCCGGCATTGACAGCCGCGTCAACATGCTGAGCAATCCAATCCTCCCCAAGAGCGAACGCACCGAACTCCGTCACTTCGACACCAATGCCTTCGCCCCGCCCACCCGCGCCGAATTCGGCATCGGCAACGCCCCCAAAGACGTTCTCCGCGGCCCCGGCATTCACGTCTGGGATCTCACCGTAATCAAGAACATCCCGGTTGGCAAGGGAGACTCCAAGCGATTGCAGTTGCGCTTCGAGTTCTACAACCTCTTCAACCACGCCTCATTCCAGGGCGTCGACACCACCGCTCGTTTCGACGCTCAAAACCGCCAGGTCTCCGGCACCTTCGGGCAGTACACCAGTACTCTCGACGCCCGCCGCGTGGTCCTCGGCGCGAAGTTCTACTTCTAACCAACAACCCTCAACAAAAGATGAAGAGCCCCGCGAACCAGCGGGGCTCTTCTTTTTCGCGTATCATTCAAAGACCCAATGAACCCCAACCAAGCCCTCTGGGAAAAAGGCGACTTCACCGCCATCGCCTCCTTCATGCGCCAGTCTGGCGAATCCCTCACCAAATCCCTCGCCCTCACTCCCCCCCTCCAGGTCCTCGACCTCGGCTGCGGCGACGGCACCACCGCCCTGCCACTAGCCCAGCAAGGCCATCAAGTTCTCGGCATCGACATCGCAACCAACCTCGTCGAAGCAGGCAATAAGCGAGCCACCGCCGCAAACCTCACCAACCTGAAATTCCAGCAAGGTGACGCCTGCCTACTCGAAGGCATCCCCAACCACGCCTTTGACCTCTCGCTTACCATCTTCGGTGCCATGTTCGCCCCCAAACCCTTCGACGTAGCCAAAGAACTAGTCCGTGTCACCAAACCCGGCGGCAAGATCGTCATGGGCAACTGGATCCCCAACGACCCAACATCCTTCGTCTCGCAACTCCTCCGGATCAGCTCGCACTACACACCACCCCCACCAGAAGGCTTCATCAGCCCCATGACCTGGGGCGTCAACGCAAACGTCATCGAGCGCTTCACCGCAGCCGGCATCCCGGCCGAAAACATCACAATGGAAAAAGACACCTTCCACTTCCAGTCCCAAGAGCATAGCCCCGAACAATTCATCGACCGCTTCACCCGCTTCTACGGCCCCACGATGAACGCTGTCGAAGCCGCAGAAAAGCACGGCAAAAAGGCGGAACTCCTCGCAGAACTCCTCGACCTCGCAAAGGCCGAGAACCAGGGCACCAACGGCGCAACCTCGATCCCGGCCACCTTTCTTCGGGTCACAGTCCGAACCTGAATCTGGTACCTACTTCACAACGTGACTAAGTTCCACCCGGTTCCCCAATCGGTTCGGTTCATGGCACGAAATACACACCATCTTCACCTTCGACCTCGCCGCCGGATCCTCAGCCCACTTCTTCGCCACCGCCGCATAAGGCGTCTTCGCCAGCCCCGCCTGCATCCGCTCGAGCGTCTTCGTCATCTCCGCTTCCCTGCCCGTCCGGTAAGCCGTAGCCGCCAGCCCAGACAAACTCTCACCCTTCATATGCATCGGCAACTTGTCCAGATAAGATACCTGTAACTCATCAAGCTTCGCATAAGCCTGATAAGCCCTCTCCCACGCCCCCTTCCGCATCGCCTCAGGCAGCCGGTCTGCCACCAGAGCCATGGTTGCTCCTTCAAAGATCTCCGGCAAATCAGCATTCTGCCCCGTCGACAGCTTGCGGCATTGATCGAGATAAGTCAGCGCAATCCCATAGTGGCGATTGAAACTCACCATGTCCTTGGCCTCATAAGCCCAAACCGCTCGCATCACTTCGCCCGAATAACGCCAGGCCAATACGCTACGCTCCGAATAGCTTTTGCCAACGGCATTCAGAGTCTCCAAACCCTTCTCCAGCCGCACCCGGTCATTCTCGAGCAAACCGGCAAAGATATCCTCCCGCACCAGCCAATCTACAGTCAGACGATTCGGGTTCGGTTGTGCGCAAAGGCTGAATGCCCCAAGCACTAAAAGTAGATATCTCATGCATGGAAAGATATCAAAAAACGAGTTCACTTTCATTTCGTCTTATGACTCAGTTCCAACCGGTTCCCCAACCGATTCGGCTCATGACACGAGATACAAGCAATCTTCACCCGCGCGCGCGACTCCGGCTCCTCCATCCACTTCTTGGCCACAGACGCATAAGGAGTCTTCGGCATCCCCGCCACAATCCGCTCCAGTGCCTGCTTCAGCTCTGCCTCACGCCCCGTCCGGTAAGCCGTTGCAGCCAGCCCCGACAAACTCTCCCCCTTCAAATGCATCGGCATCTTATCAACCGAATCGCCCTGCAACTGATCCAGCTTGGCATAGGCTAGATAAGCTCTCTCCCAGGCGCCCTTCCGCATCGCCTCCGGCAACCGGTCGCCCAGCACCAACAGCACCGCCCCCTCAAAGATCTCCGGCAACACCAGATCATTCCCGCTAGCCACTTTCCGAATACGATCGAGGTAAGTCAGTGCCAAGCCATAATGCCGGTTGAACCCGGTCACGTCCTTAGCCTCATAATCCCAAACCGCCTGCGTCACCTCAGCCAGATACCGCCAGCTCAACACTCGTGCCTCAGAATAGTAAGTCCCCACCGTATCGAGCGTCGCAACCCCCTTCTTCAACCTGTCCCGGTCATTCTCAAGCAACCCTGCAAACAGATCCTCCCGCACCAGCCAGTTCACGTTCAGCGTATTGGAAGGCACCTGCGCCGACACCGTCAAAGCAAGCAAAAGCAAACCAGTAAATTTCATCTCAGTGATCATACCTCAGCAATCAAAGCGTACAATCAGTCCTCAACCCGCCAGAAAAGAATGAATTTACGGCACCACCATCTCATTACTCTCCACCCCACCCACCCGCAGCCTCACCCGCAGCGCCCCACCACTCGCCCGCACATTCACCTGATACAAGCCCACAAAGCCCGGTGCGAGCCCCGCATACTGCACCTCAGCCGCAACGCCATTCACCGTAGCCGTCACCGGCGCAACCACCCACTGCAAGCCCTCCCGCAAAGCCACCGGCCCCAGTCCCGTCCCATACACCTCAATAAACTCCCCACGCCGCAGCACCGCCCCCGGAAAAATCCCCGGCGACAAACGTACCAGCGGAACCCGCACCACCGCACTCTCCCCCAGCGGAGTCACTACCTGCACACTCAAATCACTAGCCCCCACAAACTCATCCGCCAGGTAAAAGTTGATCTGCCCCTCACTAACATAAATCAGTGGCTGTAACCTCCCATTTACTAACACCTCAACGCCATTAATCCGCCCCGGCCAGGGAGACGAAGCCGCAACAGGCAAACCGCCCCCAAGAAGATTCGCCCCAAAGATCGAATGAATCGCTAGCGGGGTAAGCCCAGCCGAAAACGAAGCCGCATTCCCAACCGTACTGCTCAACAAAAAAGGCCGCCCCAGCGCCGTCACCAAAGCCGCAGGCCCACCTTCCACCCGCAACGCCAACCGGTTCAACGGTGCCGCTGCCGGCCTCCACCGAAAACTCACCAACCCATTCTCATCAGCCACCGCACTCGCCGGCTCAACAGCCCCGCCAGCCCCGGCATCTGCCACCACCCTCACACCCGGATAAGGCAACTGGTTCACATCGCGAACCTTCAACACCACCGGCTGCGGCAGGAATCCAGACTCAGCCAACTGCCCTTCCCCCTTCACCACATCAAGCGACAAACTCCGCACCCCATCCAGCACCTGCACCCGCGCCTCCACACTTTCAAACGCGCTATCCCCACTGCTCGCCTCAATCAAATCCACGCCACTCCGCAACCCTCGTACAGCGAACGACACCGAAGTCTGCCCCGCCGCCACAGTCACACTCGAAGGCACCTCCACCAACGCATTCCGGCTCCGCAAAGCAAAACTCCGCGCCACATTCGCCGCACCCGAAACCCGCAAACTCCCAGTGACACTCTGCCCCGTCACTACACCACTGGCAGGCCACAAACTCAAAGCCACACTCTTCTTCAGCGTCGCCTCGGCGCTCGCCCGCTCCCCTGCCGCTCGAAAATAATAGGACTCAAAACCAGCCCGATAACTCTCCACCTGCGCAAGCCACGCCGCATCCGGCTCCACACCCTTCGGCACCACCAGCACAAACCCAAACCGGAACTTCCTCTGCGCCACCGTATGATCAGGAACCCTCCGCCCCACCTCACCAATCAGATCATCGATATTCACATCCCGCCGTTGCCCATCAAACCGCACTCCAACCTGCGGAGGAGGAGGAAAGAAACTATTGATGCCAGCCGAGGCCACATAGAACATCGGAGGCACCTCTTCCTTCGGTCGCAATCCCATCAGATACTGATCAAGCGGCGAGAATCCCTGCGTCACAGCCACAGTCTCAAAGCGCGGTGAAGCCCCAGCGCCCTTGTCTTCAATCCGGTTCCCCTCAAGCAAACTCGCCTCGCTGTTGAACGTAAAATTCCAATGCGCCGTCTGCCGTCCCACCATCGGCCGGCTCGTCGGATTATTCGGGTCCCGCACACTGGCAA
>CANGVB010000149.1 GCA_947456995.1 Bryobacteraceae bacterium
CCGGAGAGCCCCGAAGCTTTCAAGAAGGCCACCGAGAAAAAGGGCTCCCAGTCCAAGGCAGTTGAAGACGAAACGGAGGACCTCGAAGTCGAGGTCTAGGCTTCCTCTTTTCCTCCCCTCCCGCCTCACCAAAGAACGGCTATATTGGTAAAGAGGTATAACTCAATGCCTACCGCCCTGCTTACGCCACAAATCGAATTCGTCCCAAATTCTCCGCGTAGAAAGCAATGGACACGAACCGAGCTTTCCGGCATCGAGGCTGCTGGATTGCTGGTAAATCAAAAGCTGGAACTCATTGAAGGGGAGCTCATTCAGAAGATGGGCAAAAATCGACCGCACTGCGCAGGGCTTTTGTTGATGCTTCAATACCTGGCTGGTGTTTTTACACTGTCAAGAATTCAGCCGGAAATGCCCATTGATGTTCATCCGGAAGACAACCCTACAAGCGAGCCCGAACCAGATTTAGCAGTCTACAATCGACATGTGAATTCGATTCGCAGCGGCAACCACGTGGCTGCCGACGCGCTCCTTGTATGTGAAATCTCCGACACAAGCCTTGCATTTGACCTCCGCACCAAGGCTAATCTCTACGCTCGTGCAGGCATTATCGAGTACTGGGTTCTCGACGTAAACAACCCCAGACTGATCGTCCACCGTGAACCCTCAATGACAGGCTATCTTTCCGTCCAGGTATACCGCCCGGATGAATCCATTGCCCCGCTTGCTGCACCGCACGCACAGACTCTGGTCTCTGCCTTCTTCAATTAGCGTCAGGAGTCACCGCCATCACCCAAACATCCCGAAACTCCCCGCGCTGCATCACCCCGTTGCGCTCCACCCGCTCCACCACAAACCCGTTATTCTCAAACGCCTTCTTGCTAGCCGCATTCCCCTCAAACACATGCGCTTCAATCCGCGTCAATCGAAGCTCGCCAAACCCCTCATCCACCACCCGAGCAATCGCCTCCGTCCCATACCCCCGACCCTGAAACTCAAGCCCCAGCCAAACCCCAATCTCGCCACGCCCCTGGCCATACTTCAATCGCACAGACCCCATCACCACCCCGGACTCTTCATTCAACACCGTATACGCCCGCACCATCCCAGCCTCGGCCATCTCCTCGCGATCCACCAGTGCCGCCTCCAAACTCTCACTCGACCCCGGCCCATCATCCACCAGCAAAGTCTCGGCCACTCCAGCCAGCAATGGAAAGAGCTCCGCAGCATCAGAAGCCTGCAACGGCCGCAGCACAATCATCCCTCAAGTCTAATGCCACACTCGCTGATAAGCCTTCCCCGGCAACTGCCGGATCAACCCTTCCAGCTCCAGATCAAACAGAATCGAGATCAGCTCCGAAGTACTCACCATCCCGCTCGAATTCAACTTCGGCAGCATCTCGTCAATCGTCACCGGCACATCAAATGGCATCACCTGCATCACCTTCGCCCGCAGCGCCTGCATCGGATGCTCAAACTCCGCGCCCGCGTCAATCAGCAATCGCTGCTTGCCCCGAGACCGCAACTTCTGCCTCGCCTCAAGCGGCAAATCACAAAGCACATCGCTCGGTTCCTGCACCAGACGCGCCCCCTGCCGGATCAACAAATTTGGCCCCCAGCTCTGCTTCGATGTAATATTCCCCGGGATCGCAAACACTTCCCTGCCCTGATCGAGCGCAAGCCGCGCCGTAATCGCAGACCCCGAATACTGCGCCCCCTCCACAATCAACACTCCACTTGAGAGCCCGCTCACAATCCGGTTCCGCACCGGAAAGTTCTGCGGATAGCCAGGTGTCCGCAACGGATACTCACTCAAAATCAAGCCATCCCGAGCAATCTGCGCCGCCAGATTCTTGTTCTCCGCCGGATAGATCACATCCGCACCGCACCCCAGCACCGCCACCGTCTTGCCTTCTGCCGCAAGACAAGCCTTATGCGCTGCCGTATCGATCCCCCGCGCCATCCCGCTCACAATCAGCAGCCCAGCCTCACTCAGCTCCCGCGCAAACCGCTCCGCCACGCTGCTCCCGTAAGGACTGGGCCGCCGCGTCCCCACAATGGCCACTCCCGGCGTTTCCAGAAGCCCCAGATCCCCACGGGCAAACAACAACACCGGGGGATCATAGATCTGCTTCAGCAGCGCCGGATAGCGATCATCGTAGTAAGTGAGTATCGTCGTCCCCGTCGCCCGCATCAGCCGCTGCTGCTCCAGCGCATCCTCCATCGCCGAACCAGCCTCAATCGACCGCGCCACGCTCGCCGACAAGCCCGCCCCCTCAAGCTCGCGCGAGTCCAATTGAAAAATGGCTCCGGGTGAGCCAAATTTCTCGATAATATCCACCGCCCGCCGCGCACCCAATTGCGGCGTCATCCGCAGAGCAAGCCACAATAGCTCCTCTTGCTCTGAAGCAACTGTCATTCTGCATGGATAGTCCGCCAGCACTGGAAAACTTCTCACCCAAACTCATGCCCTGTGAGATATTCGTCATATGGCCACGCAAGCTACCTACGACGACGCCAACCTCATTCTGCGTCTTTATGAACTCCGCCGCGAAGACAAAATGCGCGCCGCCCGCTCCTGGTTCGCGGCGAACTTCCGCCCCAAGACGGTAGAAGAAATGAACCAGATCGCCGCACCCGGCACCAATGAGAATGCGAACATGCGCCAGGTCACCAGCTACTTCGAAATGGTCGCCAGCTTCATCACCTCCGGTGTTCTCAACAAAGACCTCTACTTCCAGTCTGGCGGCGAGCTCCTGCTCACCTACCTCCGTATCCGCACCATCCTCCCCGGCATGCGCGAAATGATGAAGAACCCCACCGCATTCAAGAACCTCGAAACCGTAGGCGAGGAATTCCTCTCCTGGTACGACCAGAAAGGCCCGGGCGCCAAAGAAGCCATCATCGCCCGCCTCTCTTAAGCCAGATGCGTCAGGAGCCGGAATTCTTTGGCGAGGCCGAACTCGACCTCGTCTACATCGCCAAAAAGCTGCGTGAATCGCTACCCGTCGAGGAAGCCTTCACAACGGCGGGAATCGACTTCGCCATCGAACTCGATACCTACACCGGTGGTCTCATCTTCCGCTCAGAACGCACCGGCGTATTCTTCTACGTCCTGCCAGAAAAAGTTGAGGCCGCGAAGGAAATCCTCCGCGGCCTCAGACTCAAACCACACGATCTCTAACTACTGAATTCCAGCGTCCTTCTTCGCATTCTTGAGTGCGAAGGTCACGATGTTGCTCACCTGGAAACTCTGGGCAATCGTCATCTGCATTCTCGGATTCGTATCGAGATCTGTATTCAATTCAAGGTGCACTTCGTAGATCCCGATCAACCCAAGCTTCAAGCCCGAGAACAAAACGTTCGCCGTCTTGCCGCCGGCAATCGATGAGACAAACTCGGTGGGCTCATTGATCTCAGGCCCGGTGTAGCCTTGTCCTGTAAACACGGTGTTATTTGCTGCTTCAGGGAAGATCGCACCCAAGCCAGTGGCAAGCACAACGACAGTCTCACCAGGCACGGCCGGGTTCTCGTCAGTCACGCGTGCCCCGGCAACATTAGCGCAGCACAGCTCACTGTTAAAGGCCGTCAGGATCACCCCTGAGTCGGCATTTGTCTTTACCGAAATCGGCGTACCATTGCCATCAGGACCCAACTTCTTCGATCGCAAACGGATACGCGTGTAGTATCCGCTAGGGAACGCTTCTACTTCCGGGTCGCCATTGCCGGCATTGATAATCTCAATCAGCTTGTCCTTGAGCTTGTAGTTTGCCGCCGTCGGATCATCCGATTTCACATCGCTCTCAAGAATCTTGTATTCGTACGAGCGGCCGTTGATCGTAACCGTCGCCACGTCGTCCTTCTTGCCTGTACCGTCGATGGAGATTGTGGCGGTCGCCGAACTGGAATAGTGCGTAACGATTCCAGGCCGCGGGTCTGCACCTTCTTCAGCAAAGATACCGGGATTTTGCAGAATTACAGGGACTCCAACGGGCGCGCTGTAAACAATCTCTCCCGTTGACTTCACTGCGCGCACCCAAGCATTTGTACCCGTCGTATCACGCAGCTCAATCGGAACCTGGGCCACAATCTGGGTCGGAGAAACCGACTGGATGGGCGATGAGATCCCGTCGAAAAAGACTTCAACACCAGCAAGGCCACGCGGCCAGTTCGATGAGGTAAGCGGTACGGAATCCGTACGGTCCGTGAAGCCCTCGCCAAAAATCGTCACGATCGTTCCTGCAGACACCTGCGCTGCGTCCTGACCACCGGCAAGATTCGCCCCGGCCGCAGTTGCCTGCGTTTTCGGCGTCTCGCCTTCTTTTGCTGGAGCAACTTCTACCGAATAACTCACGGCATCACCGGCAGCGCCAGACGTACGAGCTGTCAGCAACAACACAAAGAATGAATTGCGGATTACTGGTGTTGCCAAAACATTCTTGTTCCCGCCATTCTTCGTATTGATGTCGTTCACCAGTGAAGTAATTGCGTCGGCCAGCTTGCCGTCTTTCGGAAACTTGTACGTATAGCTGGTATTGTCTTTATCGTTTTCGTTGTAGTTGACCTTGACCGTAATCGTTTCCGCTTCAGTGGCTGTACCGCCAAAGCTGATCGAGCCCACAGCGAAGATCTCGCGACTGGCAGAATTACGGACACCTTCGTTCACAATCAAGCGAGGAGCAGGCGTGTAAACGAGCACCCGGCGGTTGTAGGGGTCAGCGATGTAAAGATTAGTCCCGTCCCAGGCAAGCGAAGTAGGCGTCCGGATCACGTCCGCAGCCGAAACAAAGTTCGGGAATGCGCCATCGCTCGTCAGGTTCAAACTGTCAGACCGCTGTCCCAACACGGCGTCCGCCTTGGCACCGTTGGTCGTCGGCAGAGTGTTATAAACCAGCACACGGTCATTGCCGCCATCGGCGATAAACAAACGCCGCCCATCACTCAGGGCATAACGGGGAAAGTTCATCGTCGCGCCACAGCGGCCGGGGAAAGTATCGTTATTGTTCGCATCCTTGCCTGTTGCAGCACACAACTTCGGAGAGTTGTTCGCAACGGCACTCGTAAAGTCAGGCTGCCCAAGCACCAAATCCGCCGGAGCCTGATTCGAAGTCGGAATCGAATTCCAAACCAGCACGCGGTTGTGGCCCAGATCCGACACAAACAAACGACGCCCGTCGCTCGAAACAGAAACCGGATTCAACAGATTGTTCTGCTTAGGTTCTACGGCAACACGCGAAATATCTACCTGCGGAACTGTCGTGAAGTTCGGCTGCCCCAACACTACATCCGCCGCCTGATCACTTGCCGTCGGAAAACGATTCCAGATCAACACCCGGTGATTCTGCGTGTCAGCTACAAACAAACGCCCATCCTGCACCCACACACCCTGCGGGCCACGAAGCGATTTATTGTCGGTAGCGATCGGCCGCAGACGGTCCAGCGAAGATTGCCCCAGAACGATATCCGCTGGCTGACCATTCGAAGTCGGCAAATTATTCCAGATCAAGACGCGATTAAAGTCGGTATCGGCAACCACCAGCACCTTGCCGTCAGAAGCCACGGCCGTCGCCAGCCGCATCGTCGTCGCTGCAACTTTGCTCGGAAACATCTCTTCAGCCTTCACATTGAAGCTCGGCTGGCCCAACACAACCGTCCCCTTGCCGACGCAGGCAGGGCAACGCGGGCCCTGTGGCGGCTGCGCATCCGGCCGCGGCACAAAGCTCGAAATCCCGTCGAAAATCACAATGCGGTGGTTGGCCGGAGCTGCGCCAATACGACTGGAATCAGCAACATAGAGGCGATCGCCAGCAATGGCAATACCCCCCACAGCACCCAGCTGCGTATCGCTGTTGCCAGGGAATTGGTCTGTAAAACTCTTTTGCCCGATAATCAGGCGGGCGGCCTGGCCAGTGTAAAAGTCTTGGCCTGAGGCCAGACATGCGAACACACAAAGGCTTGCGAGAAGCTGGTAAATCAACATTTTTCCTAAGATAAAACCCTGTGAGACTAAACCTTCAGTATAGCCGTTTGTTCTAGTGACGTGGTAGGGGTATCGCTGGTTGCACAATCGCCCCCCACGACACCTGAAAAACCTCAAGCTCTCCATTCAAGTCATACCCCCCACGAACAAACACCGGCCCCGTGCGATCCACCTCGCCCGCTGCCACTTCCCGCCCATCACGAACAAATAAAGTGTCCGATCGCAAGCGAAACCGCATCGTCCCGTCCTGTCTGGTCTTGATCTCAAGAAATCCAGTCTGCAAGTCCCGTACCACTCCCGTCACACCCAAACTCCCCCGAGGTGCAAAACTCTCCGTAACCCGCTTCACCGACCCCACTTTCCCCCTGCCCCCAAACCGCTTCTCCACATTCACCACATGAATCATCCGCGCAAAACAGGTCGCCCCAATCCCCTGCCGCTCGGTCACTAACTCCAGCAAATCCCCCGCTTTCAGATCTTTGAGATAGAGCCGCTGCCGCTCCCTGTCAATATAGGTCCGCCCATCCACACTGCAGATCAACGTATCCCCGCCGTCCAGCACCACCTCCAGCTTCCCCCCAACAATCCCAGCCAGCCGCCCCTCAAGAATCCCCGTCGGCACACCAGACCGCAGTTGCCCCCACAGCCCACCTGTGAGCACTAGCCACACCCCCAGTACTTTTTGATACCGCTTCATCGCTGACTCAAAGTATAATCTTGAGTTGCGTCCCACCCAATTAATGCCTGTATTACAAGCAGGCGAATGGCTCCTCCATTCTGGAATCCAGTCTGCTGACGGCGGCGTCTCTCGCTACCGCCTCACCGACACCAACCAAAATCTCCCCGCTTCCACCGAAATCACCGGCTACGCCGTCTCCGGCTTCTGCTACCTCTTTGAAGAAACCGGCGACGAACGCTTCCTCGCCGCTGCCCGCCTTTCCGCCGACTACCTAACCCACAAAGCCTGGGATCCCGAATCCCGCTCCATGCCCTTCGAGCTAAGCCCCGGCGGCCGCTACAGCTACTTCTTCGATTGCGGAATCATCGCCCGCTCCCTGCTCTGGATCTACCGCATCACCGGCGACGAGATCTACCTCACCCGCGCTCGCGACATCGGCACCGCCATGCAGCGCGACTTCGCCTCCCTCACCGCCTTCCACCCCATTGTTCTACTCCCTTGCAAAAGTCCCGCAGAGTACGAAATATGGTGGAGCAAAATGCCCGGCGCCTTCCAGCTCAAAGCGGCCCTAGCCTGGCGCGACCTCGGCGAAACCCTCGGCGACCAGACCTTCCTCGACCTCTACGATAAGGTCCTCCACTTCTCCCTCGAGCACTACTCGGAGACCCTCGACAACGAAACCGTCGAAGTCAAAAAAATGGATCGCCTCCACGCCTGGGCCTACTTCCTCGAAGGTCTCCAGCCCGTCGCAGACCGCACCCCCATTCAATACCTGATCAAGAGTGCCCTCGCCCACGGCGAAGCACTCCGCGAAAAGCTCGCTCCCCAATTCCTGCGCAGCGACGTCTGTGCACAACTCCTGAAAGTAAAGCTCCTCGCCGGCGGCACACCCTCCGAAGGCGAACTCATCCGGATTGAAGCCTTCCAATATCAATCCGCTGACCCCACCCTCCACGGCGGCTTCGGCTTCGGCCGCCGCAACGGCGAAATGACACCCCACGTCAACCCCGTCTCCACCGTGTTCTGCTTCCAGGCACTCCAATACGCAGCAAAGAACGGACAAGACGTTGCCGACTGGCGAAAACTCATCTAGCGTCAAACTCGCCTTCGCCTCC
>CANGVB010000150.1 GCA_947456995.1 Bryobacteraceae bacterium
CGGGCGCACCACTTCTCTTTCTTCCCCCTCATTTGCCGATACTATAGTCGTATCGTTTTGCCTCAAGGCTTAAGCAACAAACGCTCAATGAAGGGTCCCCTACTTCTTCAAATCGTCTGCGCCGCCGTCGCGCTCTCTAATATCCTTCACGCGATCCAGCCGGAGGAGCGCCTCTCCAACCTTTCTATCCGCAGATGGGGCCCCGAAAGCGGCATTCCAGAAGAAACCTTCTCCGCCGTTCTGGCCCCGGGTGACGGCTACGTCTGGCTCTCTTCCAACCACGGCCTCGTCCGCTTTGACGGCCATCGCGCCCAGATCTTCCGCGTCGGCGATACCTTTCGCGCCAGGGGAACCGGCCCCTGCAGCACCAACACCCTCAGCACCTTGCATCTCGGCTCAGACTCTTCCATCTGGTCTGGCGCCTCCAGCGGCTGCCTATTTCGCATTCTTCCCGATCGCTTCGGCACATTTGCCAACTTCCGCCTCGAAGGCATCATTTCCACAAACCTCGATCGCGAAAATACTGGCATCCTGGCTCTCCGCAATGCCCTCAACGGCAACGGCGTCGAAATCCAACGGCGATCCGCCATAGCCACACTTCCCGGCGCCAACCAGTCCACCGAGACAACAGTGATTGCCGCCCCACCAGGTCTTCAGATCCTCCACAGCGCTCGCGACAACGCAAACAGACTCTGGGCGATCATGAACGACACTCGGCTCTACCGGGCCAACAACAAGACTTGGGAGCCACATTTTGACATCCCGGCCACCCCTCGCAGGCTCCTCGCCGACAACGAAGGTAATCTCTGGATCCCAACATCCCAGGGCCTCTACCGCTGGAGGGAAGGACAGATCAAACACTGGGGCAATGCCTCGGGCCTGCCCAGCCAGGACATCCTCTCCATCCACAAAGATAAGTCTGGTTGTCTCTGGATGGGCCTGGACCAAGCCATCGCCAGGCTCTGCAATGACAAAATAGAATCTATCCCGCTTGGCCAGGAGCAAGAAGAAATCCTCTCTGCAATGGCCGAAGACCCTCAGGGCAACATCTGGTTCGGTGGTCGCTGGGGCAATCTCTATCGCCTCAGCCCGGGCATCTTCCGCATTTACACCCGCCGCGAAGGGCTCCCCGAGAGTCACCTTACCGGCGTCGCGATCGACCGCGAGGGCAGTGCCTGGGGCAGCCTTCGCAATTCAGGCCTCGCACGCATTACCGACGGCCGTGTCACCTCCACATTCAACAACCCAGATATTGCTGAAACTCAAACCTTGATCGAGCACCCGGTCTCAGGCATCCTCGCCGCCACAGCTAACGGTATTTTCCACGCCACCCCTCAGGGCGTTCACCCGATTCACACAGATTCCCCCCTCCCCTATCGCACCCTTCCCGGCCTCTTCTGGGAATCTCCGGCCCAACTCCTCTACTCCACAACCACCGCCAACTTCCGCCTTACCCTTCACAACACAGCCGGTCGCGAGTCCTGGCGCGTGCAGGAACTCTCGGGTCCCCTTCGCATCCGCCAGATGGCAAAAGATTCCAACGGCCAGATTTGGGGCCTTTCCCAATTTCGCGGCCTCTTCAAGCTCAACGGAAATACCTACCAACCCGCCGCTAACGCAATCCCAGAACGCGCCCGTGCCTGGTACAGCCTCACCGCAGACCAGAGTGGCCTGCTTTGGATCGGCACCACCGATGGCCTCGAGATTTACTCAACCAGCGAAGCCAGATTCCTCAACGCCAAACCCCTCCTGGGTGGTGACCAGGTCTTCCACATCGCTCAAGATCGCTTTGGCAAATTTTGGTGTACCACCCGTATGGGCCTCGCCCGCTTCTCGCGAAAACAGGCTCTCGACAGTCTCAGTCAGTCCAGCCTTCAAGTCGAGCGCTACGGCGATGCGCAATCCCTCCCCACCACCAACTTCGGCCTGGTCACCTCAGCCTCTGGGGCAACAGACCCTCAGGGCCGTATGTGGTTCCCCGGCCTGCGCGGCCTGGTCTCGGTCAACCCGGCCGATTTTGAATCCATTCCCCGCCCTCCTGTTCCTCTCATCCTTGCCATCAACGCCGACGGCACCGCGCGAGACCTCAACCGCCCGCAACAAATTCCCCCGGGCCTCAAGAAGATCGAGTTCGTCTTCCAAACTATCCGCCTCGACCCCCTCGGCGGAGACTTCTGCCGCCTTAAAATGCAGGGCTTTGACCCCGATTGGATCCCCTGCAACGAAAGCCGCACCGCCCAGTACACCAACCTCCCTCCCGCCAACTATGAGTTCCTGCTTCAGACCTCCAGTCAGGCGGGGCAGTGGAATGGCAAACAGCTCAGCATCCCGCTCGGCATCGAAGCCGCCTATTACCAGCTCCTTTGGGTGCGCATCCTCGCCATGCTGCTTGCTTGTACTTTCCTGGGTGCCATCGCCTGGCGACGCCACAACCTCTCGCTTGAGCGCACCCGCCTCCTCGAAGAAAAAGTCGACGAGCGTACCTTAGAACTCGAAAATGCCATGCGCGCCGCCCAGTCCGCCAACCGTGCGAAGACTGAGTTTCTAGCCACCATGAGCCACGAAATCCGCACCCCTATGAATGGTGTTCTCGGCGCAGTCCAGATACTCAATGGCTCCACGCTCGACACCGACCAGCAAAAGCTCGTCAACGTCATCCGGCAGTCCAGCGAAGATCTCGTCGGCATCGTTGACGACATTCTCAGCCTCTCGAAAGTCGAGGCCGGTAAACTCACTCTTGAGAAGACAACCGTCGTCATCCCTGCCCTTTGCGAGAACCTCGTCGCACTCTTCCAGCCCAAGGCCGAAGCCAAAGGCATCAGCCTTAACGTAATCCTCGAAGACTCCGCCCCTAAACAAATCCTCAGCGACCCCCAACGCCTCCGCCAGATCCTCCTCAACCTCATCGGCAATGCCGTCAAGTTCACCGATCAGGGACACGTCCTTCTGCGCGTCAACAGCGACCCTGCCTCAAACACCATTTGCTTCCAAATCGAGGACACCGGCCTCGGCATCCCCCAGGACAAAATCGCAACCCTCTTCGATCCCTTTGTTCAGGCAGACTCTTCCACCACACGAAAATTCGGTGGCAGCGGCCTCGGCCTCGCTATCGTTCACCGTTTTGTCGAGGCAATGCAGGGCTCTGTAGAGATCGTAAGTGAACCCGGCCGTGGCTCCACCTTCAGTGCCCGCTTCCCGCTTGAAGTAGCACCAGAGCCCGACGAACTCCCAAAGCCGGCCGGCCAGGAACTAAGCAATCTGGCAGGGCTCAAGGTTCTGATAGCCGAAGATAACCCCGTCAACCAGATGGTCTTCCAGAGAATGCTCCTTCGCCTCGGCTGTCAGATTCGTCTGGCTCAGAACGGTCGTGAAGCACTCTCCATTCTGCGCGAACAACCAATAGACCTTATCCTCATGGATTGCCAGATGCCAGAGCTCGACGGCTACCAAACCACCACAGAACTCCGCTCCTGGGGCGGCAGCTATACCAGCCTGCCCATCATCGCCCTCACCGCCAGCGCCATGGTTGAAGACCGCCAGCGTTGCCTCGATGTGGGCATGAACGACTTTTTAAGCAAGCCCCTTATACTTGCCGCCCTCCAGGAAAAACTGGGCCAGTGGGGCAAACATGCCACCTCTGAACCTCCTCGATGACTTCGTCGATCTCGGCACCGGCACCATCGGAGCAGATCCCTTGCACGCTCATTAGACGGCCTGAGTTACATCGACGTTTTTCTTTCATACAAAACGTACTTCTCGCTCTGGTCCAGCAAACGCCAGTCACTGCTCAAACCCAAGAGTGAGCTCAATGCCCCCTGGTTTGGAGCAAGCACAAGATCGAATCGATTCTTGTCAAGCAACTCGCGCCACGGCTTTAGACCGTCACGGATCGCCAGGTACTCGTCGCCAAGCGCAGGGCCATAGTAGTTGTGCCGGCTGTCGAAATAGACCTTCTGCCTTGGATAACTTCGAAAGATCAGATAATCGGCAACTTGATCCGCAGCAAATACGCGGCTGGTCGCGATTCGGTCTGCATGCTTCTCAATGAACTTTACGGGTACCGTAGTTTCAGGAATTTCAGACGGCCAATTGAGTCCTGGCATAAACAAAAGCCCGACAATCACCAAGGGTATGAATAGACTCGTTCCAGACATCATGGGCGTCAGTTGCGTCGTCACATCATGCAGGATCGTGAAGATCGACGACTTTTTGCGTCCACCCGCAATTTCATTCCAACCCAGGCTCAGCTCGACTGCCAGGATTGGCGCAACAGCCAACATGAATATCGTCATGTGGCGCACCGAGGTGAGAGAGCAGTAGCCCAGAAACAGAATCATCAGGGAGTCAGCCAGATTCTTTTTCCTAACCAGCGATGAAATCACGGCCAGCCCCGCAAACAGCATCAACATGCAGTTCAACATTTCCTCCGACCCAAACCGGGGCGATTGAAACTCTGCAACATTCACGTTGGTCCATGGGGACTTCAGGAATTCAATGATGTGTTCGTGCAAGTGGTAGCCATAGGGATTTACAAGCGTTGCCGCCGCTACGGCAAACCCAAGCAGTGTAAGCTGGATCGCCTCACCACGTCTTGCGCTTCGAAGTTCGTCATAACAAATAGCCTCAGCCGTGCAACCCACCACACGAATCCCAAGCAAAACCAGAAAAATGACGAACCCGCCGTGAAGGTTTGCCCACAAGGTAGCAAGAGGAACCAGAAGCCAGATTGCGCGGCTGCCCGCAGACCGTCGATTCCAGTCCAGCACCCAGAAGGCGACACTCAGGAAAAGCAAAGTGAAGAGGTGCGGACGTGCGTGAAAGTGAATAGAGCTGGCTGTAGCCGCAACCAGCGTCGTCACCAGTGCAATCATGCCATTGGCACCCTTGGCAATCGAGAACTTCAGAATGATCGTCAGATAAAGGGTGATCAATACAGCAGCTAGCGCTGAAATCCCTTTCAATCCGGCAATGCGATAGACACTGGCCAATATCACCTCAGAGAGCCATTCAAATGCATACCAGGGCTGCCCTACTTTAGAGAATGAAAATGGGTCATGGTGTGGAACGCTGCCTTCACTCAGAATGATTTCACCAATCCGGGTATGAAACCAGGTATCAGCGTCAAGCAAAGTCCTGGACCAACCTACCGGGCTCACCGCAAATAGCCATACCAGTAGAACCAAAAAGAAGAGGTCAGACAGCGACGGCCGAAGGATCGACGGAATCTTTTGTGTCGCAACAGGATATGGGATTTCAGTAGTCAATAGACACTCCGAGCTAGTGTGCATATCGACCATCTTGGGATATGACTTTAGTCCTAAGGGTCTGGTTTGATACCTTGAGGCATGTGGGAATCTGCTGTAGTTGTGGCCATGATGACTCTTGGGATTGACCCTGCTGCAGGGATCAGCGAAAGTCTGGCCCGGCAAAGAGCCAATCAGATAGCCAATCTGCGCTACTCGCTCGATCTGAAAGTGCCGGCAGCCAAGACCGAAGCCCTGATCGGCAAAGCCCACTTGCGGTTTGACCTTAAGGACCAAAGCGCTCCTGTTATCCTCGATTTCGCCCCCGGCGCAGCCAACCTGATCCGGGCCAGCGCAAGCTATCAGGCAGTAAACGGCCACCTGGTCTTCCCGGCCGGCACCAGCGAGATCGAGATCGAGTTCCGTCTTGGTGACGCTTCGCTCAACCGCAACCCGGATTTCTTCTACTCCCTCTTTGTTCCAGCTCGCGCGCATCTGGCGATTCCCTGTTTTGACCAACCCGACTTGAAGGCTCGCTTCACTGTCAACATGTCTGTACCAGAGGGCTGGAAGACTCTCTCCAACGCCGACCTGGGCGTTGAGACGCAACCGCTTTCGACCTATCTGCTCTTCTTTGGGGCCGGCAAGTTTCAGGTTGAAACGGCCGAGATTGCGGGCCGCAAATACCGGATGTATCACCGGGAGACTGACGCAAAGAAGGTCGAGCGAAACCGCGAAGCGATCTTCGATCTGCATGCCAGAGCCGTTGCCTGGATGGAAGACTACACGGGAGTTCCCTACCCCTTTGGCAAGCTCGACTTCATGGCGCTGCCTTCGTTTCAATTCGGCGGCATGGAGCATGCGGGTGCCATCAGCTACAACTCTTCCGGCTTGTTTCTCGAGGAATCTGCTACGCAGGCGCAGAGGTTGGGCCGGGCGAGCGTGATCTCGCATGAGACAGCGCATATGTGGTTTGGTGACCTCGTGACGATGAAGTGGTTTAACGATGTGTGGCTCAAAGAAGTTTTTGCCAACTTCATGGCAGCGAAGATTGTCAATCCTTCGTTTCCAGAGCTCAATCATGAGTTGCGGTTTTTCTTGAGCCATTACCGCTCGGCATATAACGTAGACCGGACGCAAGGTGCGAATGCGATCCGGCAGAAACTGGCCAATCTGAACGAGGCCGGCACCATGTACGGCCCGATCATCTATCAGAAGTCGCCCATCGTGATGCAGCAACTTGAGAAGATGCTGGGCGAGAAAGCCTTCCAGCAAGGGCTGCAGCGATACCTCAAGAAGTACTCCTTCTCCAATGCCACCTGGGACGACCTTCTCGCCGTCTTCGGCACAGACCTCACGGCCTGGAGCAAGACCTGGATCGATACTGCGGGCAGGCCCAAAGCGACCAAGACGCGAAGCTATGAGGGCTTCGTGTTGCCGGATGGCTACGGCGAGTATCATCTCGAGGCTAAGAGCAAGACTTACCTGCTGGCGCATCTGCCTGAGATCGAAGACCCGCTGGTACGGGCCCAAGCCTGGTCAGCCTTGTGGGAAGACCAGGTGGATCTGTTTGAACTAGCCTTGAAGGCCATTCCTCTCGAAAAAGAGGAGCTAATTCTCACACGCCTCCTCGGCGACCTAGACCGCCTGATGTGGCGTCACCCGAAGGAGTTGCCCCGCGTTGAAGCCATGCTGCGAGAGGGCATGAACAATGCCAAAAACCGCAGCATCAAGTCGGCTTACTATCAGGTCTACCGGAGCGTCGCGCCTGTCGAGTGGCTCGAAAAAGTCTGGCGCAAGCAGCTCACGATTCCTGACCTTCCGCTTGCAGAAAACGATTACACCCGGCTGGCCGCTGAGCTGATGATTCGTGGTGTCGACGTTCGAGCCGAACAACTAGCCCGGATCGAGAACCCAGACCGCAAGGCTCAATTCGCTTTTGTCATGCCAGCGCTTGAGAAGGACGGCTCGGCCTTTTTTGAGCGGCTCAAAGACGTTAAGAACCGCGGCCATGAGCCTTGGGTACTCGAAGGGCTAAGCTACCTGCATCACCCAACGCGCGTGGCTGCAAGCGAGAAGTACATACTGCCGAGCCTACAGTTACTCAGCGAGATTCAGAAGACGGGCGATATCTTCTTTCCGCAACGCTGGATGGGGGCCACACTCGGCTGGCACCGTTCAGCAACGGCGGCCGCTACTGTAAAGCAGTTTCTGGCCGGGTTGCCGAAGGACTATCCAGAGCGGCTGCGGATGACTATTTTGGTTGCGGCCGATGACTTGCTACGCGCGCAAGCGCCTCCTCGATAACCGGAACCTTACGAATGGCGAGGGCGCGTTCGTAGTAAGTGGCGGCGAGTGGGTAGTCTTGAAATTCGGCGGTGACGCCAGCGAGGGAGACCAGGGCCTCGAAGTGGTTGGGCTGAATCCTGAGCGCTTCGTTGAGCAGGTCACGCGATTCATCGAGAGTTTTCGCGAGACGCGCAGAGCCAACCAGCGCATCGACGCTGCGGCCTGCGGC
>CANGVB010000151.1 GCA_947456995.1 Bryobacteraceae bacterium
GCCCGAATCATTATTGGTATAGGCGGCGGCATCGCCGCCTAGAAATCTGCTGAACTTGCCCGCATCCTCATCCAGCTCGTATACTCCGTGCAAGCGGTGATGACGCGTGCGGCAACTGAGTTCATCACTCCTCTCACTCTCTCCTCCCTTACGCATCGCAAGGTGATCACCAGTCTTTTCGCTAATGGCGAGGATTCCACTGCCGTTTTGTCGAGCGCGATTGAGCATATCGATGTCGCCCTCGAAAACGATTTGTTGATTGTGGCCCCGGCGACGGCAGATCTGATGGCGCAGTTTGCGCATGGGCTGGCTGGTGACTTTCTGACGACGATGCATCTGGCCTTTACGGGGCCTGTGTTGTTGGCTCCAGCGATGAACACGAACATGTGGAACCATGCGGCGACGCAGGCGAATCTGAAGGTGTTGCGTGAGCGCGGATATCATTTCGTGGGGCCGGATGCCGGGGATCTGGCTTGCGGAATGGTGGGTGCTGGCAGGTTGTCTGATCCGCTTGAAATTGCTGATGCGGCAACGGCGATTTTGAATGGCCGGAAGGATCTGGCGGGTGAAACGATTTTGATCACTGCCGGGCCGACGCAGGAAGCGATTGATCCGGTGAGGGTGATCACGAACCGGTCTTCGGGCAAGATGGGTTATGCAATCGCTGAGAAGGCTGTACGGCGTGGGGCACGGGTGATTCTGGTGAGTGGGCCGGTGGCGTTGGCTGCGCCGCAAGGTGTTGAGTTGATCCGCGTCGAGTCGGCCGAGCAAATGAAGAACGCAGTGCTGGAGCAACTGAATGCCGCTTCGATTTTCATTAGTGTGGCGGCAGTTGCAGATTACCGGCCAACAAGCCCGGCAGATCAAAAGATGAAAAAGACGGCATCGCGATTGTCGATTGAACTTGAGCCAACCAGCGATATTCTGGCTGAGGTGGGCAGGCGTAAGGGTGACCGTATCGTGATTGGATTTGCAGCCGAGACACAGAACTTGGCAGCAGAGGGCAAGCGTAAGCTTGAATCGAAGAACTGCGACATGGTGGTAGCGAACCTTGTGGGGCCGAACGGGACTGGCTTTGAGGGTGACGAGAATGAAGTGTTGTTGCTGACTCGCGACAAAGAGCCTCAAGCCGTGCCGAAAGCGGCAAAGAAGGAAATCGCCCGTCATATTCTCGACGCTGTGCTGGATCTGCGCCTGAGTGCGAGGGCTGCGCAAAAATGACGCCTGAGCAGATCCGCCAATACCTCGAATACTACCGGGATCTTGGCATTACTCATCTGAACATCCCTTCTGCGCCGTCCAAGGTGATCGTGGCCGAACCTGTGGTTGCGCCGCCACCTATTCCAAAAGTAAAGGCTCCCGTCATGGACCTGGTTTTGCCAACTCTGGCACCCGAGGGGGATACCCTCAGCAAGATTCGCGAAGATATCGGCGACTGCAAACGTTGCCGCCTTTGTCAGGATCGAAAGAATATCGTTTTCGGCTCGGGTAACGAGCGGGCACGGCTGGTCTTTGTTGGGGAAGGCCCCGGAGCTGATGAGGACGAGCAGGGTTTGCCGTTTGTAGGCAGGGCCGGGCAATTGTTGACACAGATGATTGAGGGCACAGCGGCGAAGGACAAACTACCGCTGCGTCGCGAGGATTGCTACATCGCCAATGTGGTGAAGTGCAGGCCGCCAGAGAATCGGGCTCCGCAGCCGGATGAGATGGAGATTTGCGGGCAGTTTTTGTTTCGTCAACTGATGGTGCTGAAGCCCAAGGCGATTTGTGCGCTGGGTGCTACAGCGGCCAAGGCATTGCTGAATACCAAAGAGGGCGTGACGAAGATGCGCGGCAACTGGCAGCGCTGGCACGGAATTCCGTTGATGGTGACCTACCATCCTTCTTACCTGTTGCGGGCCTACAATGCCGAGGCAAAGAAGGAAGCGTGGCTCGATTTGCGGAAGCTCTTCCACTATGTGCTGGACGACTCGAAGGTAGATCCGGAATAAGCAGATGTCGCAGGGACTCTTTATCAGCATCGAGGGCATTGATGGCAGTGGCAAGTCGACGCAGCTCGATCACTTGACCAAAAGGCTGGACCTTGAAGGCATCCCTTATTTGTTGAACCGGGAGCCGGGTGGGTCTGGGGTGGGGATGCAGATACGAGAGATTCTACTGGACCCGAAGAACCCGGTATCGCCTACGGCTGAGTTGCTGCTTTATTTTGCCAACCGTGCGCAGAATGTGGATGAGCAGATCAGGCCCGCGCTTGAGCAGGGCAAACTGGTGATCTCAGACCGGTATACAGATTCGACACTGGCCTATCAGGGGGCAGCGCGGGATCTTGGGCAGGATCTGGTTGCGCGGCTGCACGCGATTGCCTGCCGCGGCACCGAGCCTACGCTCACGATCTATCTTCGGATTCGCCCGGAGGTGAGTGCGAACCGATTGCGCAATGCAAAGAAAGACAGGCTGGAGGCTGAAGGCGCTGCCTTTCATGTTCGCGTCTATCAGGCCTATGAAGCACTGGCTGCGGCCCATCCCGAGCGGATTGTCGCGGTGAACGGAGAGCGTGGCGAGGGATCGATTGCCGAAGATATCTGGCAGATTCTGATGGAGAGGTGGCAGCGGCGTGATTCGTAATTTTCATGGCAACGCCGAAGCCGTTGAGACGCTGACAGAGATGCTGGCGACGAGCCGGATTCCGCAGACGATTCTGCTTTCTGGCCCGAGCGGGGTGGGCAAGGCGACGCTGGTGAGGCGCTTTGCTTCGGTGATTCTGGATGCCAACAGTGCGGACATCGAGAAGATTGAGCATGACGATCTGTTCTTGCCGCACAACGTAGAGATGCTGGCGGAGCGGGAGAAGCTGGCGAGCGACAAGCGTGGGGATGACCCGTTGATGCTGGCGACTCACGCCGATTTCATCACCTTCAGCCCGGATGGGCCGCTGCGGCAGGTGTCGATTCAGCAGATTCGTCTGCTCAAGGATCAGGCACGGATGAATCCGTCGCGTGGGAAGTGGCGGGTGTTTCTGATCGACCAGATTGACCGGGCCAATGAGCAGGCGGCGAACTCGCTGTTGAAGGTGCTGGAAGAGCCACCTTCACATCTGTTGATCTTCATGACAGCAGAGAATCCCTATGATCTGTTGCCGACGATTCGTTCGCGATCGGTTAACATCCGGATGCACCGTTTGCAGGAAGCGGAGATTGCGTCGTTTCTGGCTACGAGGGGCCTTGATGCGCCAGAGCGCAGGGCGCGGCTGGGCAATGGCTCGCCAGAAGCGGCAGCAGCGATTGACCTTGAGGTGTATGACAAGCGGCGGGCAGCGATGTTGAATTTGCTTGAGGTTGCGAGCCGGCGGGCGGCGTTTGGGAGCTGGCTTAAGAATGTGGAGTCGATCTCGGCATCGAAGTCAGAGAAGCTCGAGTATTACCTCGAAGTCTTGTTTCTGCTGCTCGAAGACATTCTCATGCTGGCGCATGGGTTTGATCAGATTCGGAACCCGGATCTGGCGCGGCAACTGAAGGCCATTGCCGATGCCGTTAGCCTTGAATGGATGCGCAAGGCAGTCGAGCGAACCGATGAAATGGTGAGGCTGTTGAGGCGAAATATCCAGAAGGGAATTGCCCTTGATGCCTTTGCGATTGAACTTCGGGATATGGTTCCAGCAGTATCTTAAGCGCTGTTGAACCTTTTCGGGCTTTTGTACGTCTCTTCTTCAACGGCGTAAACGCTTATAATGATTAGTAATTCATAAGGAGTTATACCTTGGATACACCCATACGTCGTGGTTTACGGGCCCCTCTCACCGAGTCGCGGGAGAAGACTCATTCCACGGCCAAGTCTGCGTCGGCGGCTCCGAAGAAGCAAATTCCGCCGGATCAGACCAACGCAGAGAACTTTTACTACATCAAGCAGATGAACACCAAGACGCCGATGGTGATCGTGCTGAAGGACGGCGAAATCCTGCATGGCGTCATTGAGTGGTACGACAAGGGGTCGCTGAAGGTGAACCGCGACGGGGCCCCGAATCTGCTTGTCTACAAGTCCAGCATCAAGTACATGTACAAGGACGAAGACGAGGAAGACTCCTAGTAGTCTCCGGCCATTAGCTTATTTTTCATATCAAGACGGTACTGACGGCGGGCTCCCGCTTGTTCGTATCGTCTTTTTTCGTCTTCGGTTTCGGGGATGAGCCGGGCGACGGAGATTTTGCCACCTTTGCCGTCGACAGCGACGAAGGTGAGATAGGCGGAGGTGGTGTGTTTGACCTCGCCGGTCATGAGGTTTTCGACATAGACTTTGACGCCGACTTCCATTGAGGTATTCCAGGCGCGGTTGACAGAACTGCGTACGATGACGAGTTCGCCGATCTGGACGGGGTGGAGGAAGTTCATATAGTCGACCGAGGCGGTGACGACAGGGGCTCGGGCATGGCGGCTGGCGGCGATGGCGCCGGCGATATCGACCAGGTGCATGACGCGCCCGCCGATCAGGTACCCGAGGGGGTTGGCATCATTGAGCAGGGCGAGTTCTGAGATCTCCGAGCGGCTTTCGCTGACGGTACGGCCTGCACCTGGGGTGTGTGGGTTTGTTTCGAGTTTCCAGCCTGACATTTCTTTTCGACGCTACCATGAGAGGAGTGTCTAATCGTATTGAAACTCTCCAGAATTTATTAGCCCAGTCGCCGGGGGATAGCCGTTTTCGCTACATGCTGGCGAGCGAGTACAAGAATGGCGGGCAGTTGGCCGAGGCGGTGGTTGAGTTTAACACCATCATCGCGGGGGACCCGAATTATGGCCCGGCTTATTATCACGGCGGGCAGACGCTGGAGAAGTTGAACAAGATTGACGAGGCTCGGGCGATGTATGCTGCCGGGATTGAGGCAACGCGCCGGTCTGGGGATGCGCATACGCGCGGGGAGCTGGAAGCGGCGCTGTCGATTCTTGGCTGATTTGGAAACATAAAGCGCGATGCTGTGGCGGCCGGTCTTTTGGGAGGATCGGCCGCCACAGTTTGCGCCTCTGGGCACACCTGGGGCTTTGGTTGGTTTTTAACGTAACTGGCAGGATGTCAAAGAGCTGGCCCGGCGTTGTTTTGGACTGTCCCGGGCGGGGTTGAGGGTGGTTGTTGGACGCTGTGTTAGGCAGCGAAGGCTAAACGGTCCCGAATGAATTTGGTTTCGTTCCTGAGTTTTTTGTCACGGAGTTTTTTGTCGCGGATCGAGTTGAGGCGGCAGAGGGTGCGCTGGAAGAGATTGGCGAGGCGGAGCTCGTGGGCTTCCTGGCGGGCGAAGGACGGTTGGGTGAGTTCAAGCCTGTCGTAGGCCTGCTGAGTGATTTCAGCGGCTGGGGTGGGCTCTGAGTTGGCAATGACGGTGTCGATGGCCTGGTTGATGCGGAGCTGGATGAGTTCGGCGATGCGGTTGCGACGCCAGGCGACGGAGATGAGTTGTTTCAGGAGTTCGAGCTCGGACGGGGTTTCGGGCTGGAACTCGTCGATGAAGGATTTGGAGAAGTTTTCGAAGGTGCCGGCGTCTTCGGTTTTGAGGATGAAGTTGTGGCTGTAGGCACCGTGCTTGAGTGCATTGAGGCTGGCTTTGAATTTGCCTTCGCGGGTTTTTGGGCCGGTGCACTTTTTGGCATTGGCGCGGTTGGCGGCCAGGGCCGCTTCGGACATGGTTTTCTTGCGTGGCGTTTTGACTGGGACTTCCACGGTCGATGGATCGTTGGCAATATTCTGTTCTTCGTTCTGATCGTTATTCATTGGATTTCTCCTGAGCAGAACTTAGCAGGTGGGGAGAGCGACTTCATCTTTGGGCTGGGCTGATTTTATTTGGAATCAGTGGGTTAGGGTGAAAAGAAAGTTGAAAATTGTTGTGAATGATAAAGTTCTCATCGGCGGAGCGGGGTGGTTGGGCTGGTATTGGGGAGGCTGCAGGAGATGTCGAAAATGATTTGGAAACAGACGGTGGCTAGTCAGGTTTTGACTGTCTTTTTCCTGCGTCTGGCTGCTGTAGGCTGATTTGTGAGTTGGTGCGGGTATGCCCGTCCCCACCGTGATTTGTTCAAAATTCGGACCTTTGGGGCTTTATGCTAAGTTATAGATTCTATGCCACTTGGGGCATAGTGCCGGATTTTGTCGGGAAGTCTGGAGGGATTTTGTGGCTGAGATTGGGAGAGAAAACCTCGAAAACATTGAGGAAAATGAGAGGATGGCGTCGGGACACTTCAGACTGACGACATTCCCAATCGATTATGAGTTTAACAATGTGGCGAAACGCATAATGAGGCTAAGTAAAAATCGGGACTTCTAAACTGTCCGAGTGGGCGGCCGGATTTGATCCTCGCAGCGAATAGGATTCGTGATGTTTGGAGACTGGCTGAGTCCGGGTGAACTTGGCGTTGGTGCGGGTGGACCCGTCCCGGCTGTGATTTAGGCTAAATCGTGGCCTTTGTCAGAATTTTGGATTTTGTGTCAAGTGATCGATTCTGAGTGACTTGGGGCATGGTGCCGGATTTGGTCGTGGAGTCTGGAGACAGGCTGTGGCTGGAAATGGGAGAGAAAACCTCAAAAACATTCAGGAAAATGAAGAGAGGGTGCGGGGACGGATCAGTCCGATGCCTTTCCCGATGCCTTTCCGATGCCTTTCCCAGAAGAAAGAAGGCTCCAGGCAGAAAACCTATACGTGGAAGCGCAGCTGTGGTTTTATGAGGGCGCAGGTTTCGGATGCTACTCGCCCTCGGACCGCTGTCAGAGGGTAATCGCGATAGCGTGAAACCAAACCCCAACCCAACCTCGCACTGCGTCTGGGTGCGTCGCGGTGTGAACGGTGCGGGTGAGTCGCTCGCCCTGGCCGCTCGGGTGAGCAGCTCGGGTGGTCTGGTCAGGTAAGCAGCGCGAGCCAGCGATCGTTAGAATCGTTGTTGTAAACGTTAGCCACGAATGATTCCAGCTGCGGCTAAGATGGTGCTAATCTCTGTCAAGACTCGGCTCTTTTTTGGGGGACATCGAGTCAGGATCTAGCGTCAGCTGAAGGCATTCCCGAGGAATCGCAAGATGAAAGCATTGGACAGGCTCAGGCCACTGAAAACAGAAATTCAAAGACTATTGCCTCTGTGGTATACCCTCAAACTCATATCGTTTATGGTTGTTCTGCAATTGCTCGGAGCGTGCTGGTTTAACTTCAGCCAGCCTAAAGCATCAGGCCCCGTGTTGCTGCAAGATGGCGCTTTGCAATTGCTTTTGGAGTGCTTAGGGTTTTCGCTACTTTTTATCGTTGGTGTTGTTTATTCAACGGGATTGTCGCTTTCAGAGTTTATGTCCAAATTGTCTGATGGAAGAAGTGCGGTCCCCAATGATTGAGTTCCACGTTTGGGGTAATTTGGATGTGCGGGCTGTCCAGCCGGGCAGGTGGAAGCGGCTAATCAGTCGGGGTTGTGGAGCCCGAGGCCGTTAAGACTGCGATTGGGGTTAGCTCGAGGGAGAAGCCGGCTGGGTGGGCGTCGTCGGCAATGATCTCGGTATGGTTTCTTGCCTGGATTGCCCTGTTGTGGTTGAGCTTCTGATCCTCAATCGAATGTCACCTATGTCGTCGGACTGTACCCTGTCAGCCGCCCGGGCTAGCCGCGGGGGTGGACGGGGTTAACCAAGGTCGCCGACCGAATACGAGGGGGCGTGATATTCTTCGGATTATCATGTCGGCTATTACAGTACAATTGCCGGACGAGCTTGCAATCAGGCTCAAAGGTCAAGAA
>CANGVB010000152.1 GCA_947456995.1 Bryobacteraceae bacterium
CGGTGTAGCTGTTCGATCGGGAGCTTGCGCTCGCCCATCGGCAAACTCAGTTCGTGATACAGAAAATCGTCGTCGAAGCCGGCGGCGGCAGCATCGTGCCGGTCTGCAGCGTAAACAATCCGCTCTGCCCTGGACCAATAGATTGCCGCCAGACACATAGGGCAGGGTTCGCAGCTTGAGTAGACAACACAGCCCTGAAGCTCAAAGCTCCCCAGCTTCTGGCAGGCATTGCGAATGGCTACGATCTCAGCGTGAGCAGTGGGGTCGTTGCTTCGAGTGACACGATTGGTGCCCTCAGCGATGATCTCGCCGTCACGCACCACCACCGCACCAAAAGGGCCACCCTGATGTTGGATTGTATTTTCGACGGCAAGCTCGATGGCTCGCAACAGGAATGGGTTCTGCATCTGGCAGAACTTATTATCGCTAGCTTGCCGCTTGCCGTGCGGCTCCGCCATCCAATACTTCGCGCACCTTGCCCAAAAGACTGCCCAAAGTGAAGGGCTTTTGCAGGAATGCCGTTCCTGCCGGAAACTGCCCCGCCTCAAGAACGCTCTCGTCGGTGTAGCCGGAGACAAACAACACCTTCAACGATCCGTCCTGGGCCAGGGCCTTCTGGCTCAACTCCACCCCGTTCATGCCGGGCATCATCACATCGGTGAGCAGCAAGTCCACTTTGGTGCTCTCCTCGGCCAGCAGGCGCAGTGCTTCTTCGCCGTTAGATGCTTCGATTACCTGATAGCCCTGCCGCCGCAGGATCTTTCGTACAAGCGCGCGGATGCCGCCTTCGTCTTCAACCACCAGAATCGATTCGAGTGTTGTTTCTTCCTCGGCAGCTACTTCAACTACCGGTGGCGGTGCAACCGCTGTTGTTGCTGCCAGAGCCCTCTCGGCGTCGAGCTCTGCTTCGCTCACCATCGGCAGATACAAGTGGAGTTTCGCGCCATCAACACTCAGGTCGCCATGGCTCTGGCGCACAATCTGGTACGCAGCAGCAACACCCAGCTCTACTTCGCGTGCCTGACCTTCCGCTTCCAGCCAGGGCTCAAGCAGGCGCTCGCCCCACATCCCAGCCTTGTCGCCTTCGAGCGTCACCCGAAGATAAGCGCCCATGTTGAGGCCTTGAGAGCTGCCAATGCTTTCGCCACGCAGTACGTTTTCCGCACTCAACTTCAAAGTGCCACGGCCTTGCATTGCCAGAGAAGCATGGCGCGCCAGCAACACAAAAGCATCTTCGATCTGAGCGGCGTCTACCTTGGCCTTCGCCAGTCCGGCCGGGAGGTTGATTTCGAGGCTGAGGTCTGGCCCTAGTGCAGTTTCAAGTTTTCCGCGCAGTTGCGCTGCCAGTGCTGAAAAACTGGTGATCTTGGGAGTGATCACCGGGCGGCGAGTGTAGGTTTGAAACTGTGTCGTCAGTGAATAGAGCCGCTCGGTAGCACCAAGAATCTCTTTCATGTCCTGATGCAGGTTGTGCTCGGCGGGCAGCGCGTTCTTCATCTCCTCGCCGTAGCCGGCGATGATCATCAGGAGGTTATTGAGGTCGTGCGCCAGCTTCGCGCTCAGTCTCTGCAGGGCCTCGCCCTTGACTGCCAGGGCATGTTGCGATTCCAGCTCTCTGCGCTCGGCAATACTCGTAGTCAGGCCAGCCAGACGCAACGGCTTGCCCTCCGCATCGCGGAATACACGCACCGTCTCGCGAGCCAAAAACTCCTGGCCATTGGCATGACGAGCTAAAAACTCGATGGAAAAGACGGTACCGGCACTGGCACCAACCTGGTCATAAAATTCATCGACACGCTGGCGCTCACTCTCGGCAACACGCAAGCCCCAAACAGACTTGTCTGACAGCCAGCGCTCGGCTGGGAAGCCAAAAAGATCTTTAGCTCCAGAGCTCACATGGGTAATGCCGCCGGCTGCGTAGTCAACCTCCCACAGCATTCCCTCAACAGAGGCAGCTACCGAAAGGGCTTTCTGATCTTGCGGGGTGAGAGCGGCAGCCGTTTGTGCCTTCTCTTCAAGAATCACCAGTGCTTCTGCCTGCGAATCTTCTTCCCAGCTCCGCAACGGCAGCGCTGTAACCACAACATCCTGCCCGTCCCACTTCATCTCGCGCTTGGGGGTAGCGATCCCGGAGTTCACTACCTGCTCAACGGCTTCCTGCAACCCATCAATCGGGAGAAGGTCTCCGATGGGCCTGCCCAAAATTTCGCTATTTTTCTTGCCCAGCCGCATCCGGAACTGCCGGTTTGCTGAAACGGCATTCAAATTGGGGCCCACGATCACAAGGCTTACCGGGATGCTGGCGACAATTTCCTGATAGTAACGACGCTCTGTTTCCACCAAAGCCAGCAGACGCGCCACCTCTTTGGGTTTCCATTGTTCGAATTCAGCGCGTTCCATCGTCATCTTCAGACTTCTCCCACATCCAACAGTCTGCACTCCAGCGCAACTATACTCAACGGTACTTTGAGCATTTCAGTTGGAAGTACTATTGGACTAATCGGGCTGGCCAAGAGCTGGCTTCACCGGGGAGACGGGGGTTTTCTCACCCCCTTATGCGGGTATTGAACTAGGGAACTACCTGAGCCACTTTGCCATTGATTTCGGCAAGTTGCAGCTTTACCTGTTCAATGTCGTTTGCCTTGGGCGCAAACTTCAGATAGGCGCTCAGATGTTCACTGGCGCCTTTGTAATCCTGCTTGTCAGCGAGAATCATGCCCAGCAGATGCGACATTTTCGGCATCATATGGTACTGATCGATCTCGATTCCAGACCGGCACTGTTTCTCGGCAGACTCCACATCCTTCAAATTGAAATTGGCGACCGCAGCATAAAAGAAGGCGGCCGGGAAGTCGTAGCGGTTCAGCTTGATCACCTTTTCGCTGAGCTGCTTTACTTCCACCCACCTTCGCTGCTGCGCTTCCATGACGGCGAGGCCGAGGTACGGGCGAACGTATTTATCATCTGCTTCGAGAGCCTTGGCGTAGCTCGCTTTGGCGCTATCCAGACTATTTTGCATGGCCTGCACGCGGCCCAGCTCGTACCAGGCTTCGGCGAATTTCGGGTGCAGGTTCACAGCCGTTTCCAGTTCTTTCTGCGCGTCGGGCAGCTTGTTTTTCTTGAGAGCATTGCGTGCCTTCTCAAGCGCCTTTTTGGCCTCTTTGGGTGCCATCAGGGTAGTGGCGCTGGTTGTAAAGCCGGAGACGTCTCCCAGGCGGCGCAAGATGATCGTTCCCACGTCCGGATTGTCGAGAGTACGGCGGCCAGCCAGGCTCACCAGACTGCTGCGGTAACCAGGCAAGCTCGCGCGCAACTCGCAATTCATCAAATCGCGCTCGCTCACCCCGCGGCTTCTACCCGGCGTGTTACCAAAGACCCCGCCTGAACTGCCGCTAAACCCGTCGTTCGTATTGCTGACGCTGGCATCTGGCAACATGCCAGACCGCTGTCCAACCTGAAATCCAAACCCACCCTTGGAATCGGTGTAGCCTTCTGGAATCGGATTTCCTGAACCCATACATAGCCGTTCAATCGTCACAGTTTCCGGAGGGGCGCTTCCATCTTCCATGCGCACTTTGCCAGAGAGAAAAATCGGCCGGTCCTGCATCTGGTCCATCTGCGGCCGCTGCTGGTCTTGAGGGAAGGGGTTGGGGTTGCGCGGGTTATTCCCTGGCAGCCCGATATTGCCGCCGCCAGTGTTGCCACCGCCCGTAGTCGGCCCTGTGGTGGTGCCTCCGCCGCCAGCGGCACCTCCGCCCGTTGCAGGAGGAGTTGTGGCTTGCCCGAATACCATCGCGGCGCAAATCAGGGAACTGGAAAGCAGCTTCGAATAAATCATATTGACCCCTTCAATCGAATCACAGGTTCGCTGGCGGTATTATTTCATAAGGTGAAACAGCAATCCATAGGCTTAATCCTCGCGGCACTATTCGTCGCCTCCTGCTCGAGCCCCACGGCTTCCAAGGAGGTGGAGAAGAAGGTGGCCGCCCCGGCTGAGCCGATATCCGGCCTCACCGGGCTGTACCGTTGCTATGGCGCTTCCCGGCAGTGGGCGCAGGATATACAGGTGCTCCGGGTGCAGAACATCTTTATCAAGTCCCGTCAGGCCCCTCCAGGCAAAGCCTTTGCCTGGCAGGTCACTTTCGTTTCCCCATCCAAGAACCGCATCAAGAACTGCACCTACTCGGTTGTAAAGGAAGAGGGCCTTTTTGAGGGCGTCTACAATCCGAACGACGAAGCCTTTGGCGGCGCAAGCAAACTGGCCCAGCCTTTTGTGATCCAAACCGTCAAAAAGGATACCGACGAGATCTTCAAAGTGGCGCTTGAAAACTCCAAAGATTACGCGCAGAAGAATCCCAATGTCCCGATCACCATGTTGCTTGAGTTTTCAGACCGTAACCCGCTCGCGGCCTGGCGTGTAATCTGGGGCTCCAGTGTCGGTGGTTCTGCCTATTCTGTCTTTGTTGACGCTACCAACGGCCAGTACCTCAAGAAAGCGTTTTAAGCCAGCACTTCATCGTGCAGTGAAGCAATGATCAACAATTCGCAGCCGCCGCGCGTGGTGAGCGAATTGTGGATCGTCTCTCCGGCCATCCATTCAAAGTCGCCTGCCTTCAGAGTGACAGACTCATTCTCCACGTCTCCACTCAAAACCAGGCACTGCTCCGGGCGCGTATGCCGATGCCGCGGGTAAACGGCCCCTGCATCGAGGCGCAAGATCAGCGTATGCATCCTGGTTTCGCGATCAATAAACAAGCTGCGATAACTCACCCCTGCGTATGGAGTAGCCCGCCACTTCACTGCATCGCCGCGAAGCACATGCATTTCAGCGGGTGCCGTAATCGCCGCCATCAGGCGTGCTTTGAGCCCGGGGCTGGGACTCTCCAATTGGCCGGCAAGCGCCAGTTGTGCGGCCACCTCGAGCAAATCGACCTCTTCTTCGGAGTTTTCTGCGCCGAATAGATCTTTCGGTTTCAAGTCCATTTACGGCCACATCCCTTCCAGTTCTTTTTTGAGCCGGATCATCGCATCTCCGAAGAAGGCTAGCTCCAGTGAACTTCATTGTGCCGCGCTGTCTTGGATGGATTCATATATCCGGCTTTGCACGCCAGGCCCAAATCGAAAGGCCCGCCGAAGCGGGCCTGACAGAAATCAAAAGAATCTTTATCTGGAGCCACCCGCCGGAATCGAACCGGCGACCTACTGATTACGAATCAGTCGCTCTACCAACTGAGCTAGGGTGGCCCTATTTCCAAATTTTATCACGCCCCGCCCAGCCACTTCTTGAGGTCAGGAAAAAGTAGTTCCTTCACCTCTGTTTTTTCCAGGTCAGAAGGCAGAATTAGCTTCGCTGGCAGATCCTGCCTTGCCCCCACCGGATTCCCCTTCCTCTTCTCCCCAATCGCCTTCACACTCTCATACCCCATCTTGAATGGATCTTGCACCACCAGCGATTCAATCCACCCCTCCTTCAAATCCGCAATCAACTGCTCGCTGGCATCAAAGCCCACCAGCTTCACGCTGCGGTTATTGCGCCCCTTTAAAGCCTGCACCGCGCCTGCCAGACTCGACTCGTTATCGGCAAAGATTCCGGCCAGATCTGCATTCGCTGACAGTGCATTCTCGGTTACTGCCATCGACTTTGCACGGCTGGCCATCCCAAACTGGACATCCATCACAGTAATCCCCGGGAAGCCCTTTTTCATTTCCTCAACAAAGCCCTCTTCCCGCTCCATCGTAGACGCGCTGCCGGGCATAAAGCCCACCACCAGCACCTTGCCCTTGCCACCCAACACCTGCCCCAGGCGCCGCGCAGCCATTCTGCCGCCTTCGCGATTGTCGGTTGCGACATACGTAATCCGCTGGGCTGTATCGACATCGCTATCGTAAACCGCCACTGGCACACCCTGCGCAGTGGCCCGTTCGATCACCGATACCAGCGCCTTGCGATCCACTGGCGCAATTGCGATCCCCGCAAGCTTTCGCGTCACCATCGATTGCGCGATATCGATTTGTCGCGGAGCATCGATCTCAAGAGCCGGCGCATTCCACTCGATCTCAAAGCCATATTCGCGCCCGGCCTGTACAGCACCGGCATGCACCGTCTGCCAGAACTGATGGCTTGCCCCCTTGGGAATCACGCCCACAACCGGAAGCCCGGCTTTCTGGCAGGAAGCAAGGCAAAGAATCGCCATCAAAGAAAAAAGGATACGCATGCTAGCCTCATCATATGCCGCTTGTTGCAGTGGCCCGGCTGGAGGAACTCTCGCCCGGCACAAGCGTTGAAGCGATTGTTGGTGTTGAAACCTATGTCGTCTGCAACCACCAAGGAACCATACACGCCCTCGAAGGCATCTGCCCGCACCGCAATGGTCCGATGGGTGCCGGCAATTTCGCCGATGGCATGTTGATCTGCCCCTATCACGGCTGGGAATTCGATTGCGTTACCGGCGAATATGACATGAACCCCAGAGTGAAGCTCAAGAAATTCCCAGTAGAGATCGAAGCCGGAACCATCTACATACAGATCGAAAACATTGCCTGAACTGCCTGAAGTTGAAACCGTCGTCCGTGGCCTGCGCGCCGTACTCCCCGGCCGCAGCGTGCTTGCTGTTGCTGGCGTTGCCCCTGAGGCAACGGTAGGCAAATGCATTCTCGCGGTGCGCCGCTACGGCAAGTTCATCGTGCTTGATTTCGACGACGGCATGCTCTTTGTGCACCTCGGCATGACGGGCCAGTTGATGCTGTCCAGCGAGCAGAGCAAGTTTACTCGCGGCCAGGTCTTTCTCGATGAAGGCGTGCTGCGCTACGACGACATCCGCAAATTCGGGAAAGTCTTCTGGGCTACTACATACCCCAAACGCGGCCCGGATCCTCTTGAGATCACACCAAACGAATTTGTCCAGCTCACACAGAGCCGGCGCACGCGAATTAAGGTGCTGCTCCTCGATCAGGGCTTCTTGCGAGGCATGGGCAACATCTATACCGACGAAGTGCTTTTCCTTGCACGCATCCATCCGATGACCCCGGGCGATGAGCTGAGCAAGCCGAAGCTGCTCGCGCTGCATCAGGCCATTCAGGACGTACTCGCCGCGGCAATTGATGCCGGGGGCTCTTCGATCTCAGACTACGTCAATGCCAAAGGCGAGAAGGGCAGCTTTCAGGATCAGCACCAGGTTTACGGCAAACACGGCAAGCCCTGCCCGCGCTGCACCAGCACGCTCGAACGCATGCTGGTAAGCCAGCGCGGCACCACCTTTTGCCCGAAGTGTCAGAAGCTCTAGCGAAGCTGCTGCAACAGTTCAGTTACGGCGCGGGCGATCTGCGCGTCGCCAGCTTCGCCAATGGGCCGCTCCACAGCGATATCCACCGGCCGCGGATTCAGCTCCATGTTTTGCCCGCGAGTATCAGTGATTGCCGAACGAGGCAGGCGCAGCGTGGAGCCGTCAAACAAGGGCTGATTCCAGGTAAAGATGATCCAGCCGGCCGTGGGCTCCCCGACGGTCTTGCCGAGTTTCAAATACTGATAGCCCTCGGTGAAGTCTTCCGCGTCAGACAAGCTGTGCTGGTTGGTGAGCAGCACCGTGGGTAGATCAAGCGCCCGCTGCCCCAGCATCGTTCGATTGGGCGAGGCCACCGTATCGCCCCGCTCGCGCATCGAGAAGTAGCTCTTGCGAGCCAGCACATCAATCGCATAAACATTCACAAAGCCGCCATTGTTGTTGCGTACATCGATCACG
>CANGVB010000153.1 GCA_947456995.1 Bryobacteraceae bacterium
CCTGGTAGTATTCGGTGAGCTTGGCGCGGAGACGGGAGGTTTGGACACGGACGGTGGAATCCTGACGGGGGTCGAAGCCTTCGGTTTTGTTGAATACTGCAGCGGCGATTTGGGCTTCGCGGATGGGCTCCCCAGGATTCTCGATGGTTTGCTTTACGAGGTAGGTGAGGAGGTTTCGAAGAGATTCTGCGGAGGCAATGGGAGGGCAGGAACTTATCTTTTCTAAAGCTTCCAGAACGGGCTGGCCATCAATCATCACCCTCGATTCTATTACCCTAGAGGGAAGCATGTATCTTTTTTTGTCGGTTGTTCTCGCTGCGCAGTTTGTGACGACTCAGGCGCCTGTTCGCTATGGGTACAAGGTGGTGAAGAGTTTCACTCATGACCCGGGTGCGTTTACGCAGGGGCTTGAGTACCGGGATGGTGTGTTGATTGAAGGCACGGGGTTGAAGGGGCAGTCGAGCTTGCGGCGGGTGAAGCTGGAGACGGGGCAGGTGTTGCAGAAGGTGGATGTGCCGGGGCAGTACTTTGGCGAGGGCATCACTGTACTGAAGGATCGTATCTTGCAATTGACCTGGCAGTCTGGGGTTGGCTTTATTTATGACCGGAAGACGTTTAAGCAGATTGGGCAGTTCAAGTATCCGGGTGAGGGCTGGGGGTTGACCAATGACGGCAAGCAGGTGTTTATGAGTGATGGCACCAGCGAGATTCGGGTGTGGGACCCTGTGACGCTGAGGGAGGTGCGGCGGATTACGGTTCGTAACGGGAAGAACCCGATTGACCAGATCAACGAGATTGAGTTTGTTGATGGGGAAATTTATGCCAATGTCTGGCAGACGGATTACATTCTGAGGATCTCGCCTGCGACGGGGCAGTTGCTGGGGATTATCGATATGCGGGGGTTGCTGGATTCGTCACAGGGGGCTGATGTTCTGAACGGGATTGCTTATGATGCGGTTGGCAAGCGGCTCTTTGTTACGGGTAAGCTTTGGCCGAAGATTTATCAGGTAGAAATCACGCGTGTTCGTTGAGATTCGCAAGTTTGTGAAGAAGATCCCGAAGGGCAAGGTTGCTACCTATGGGCAGGTGGCGATTGCGGCGGGTTTTCCGCGTGGGGCGAGGCAGGTGGCCTGGGCGCTGAAGACGTTTGACCCGACGTTGCCGTGGCAGAGGGTGATTGGTCAGGGTGGGAAGATTTTGTTGCGGGGAGCGAATGGGGTGGAGCAGGTGCAAAGGCTTGAGGCCGAGGGGGTGGTGGTGCATGGGACACGGGTGGACCTGAAACGCTTCGGGCATGTATATCGATTGTGTTAACTTGGACAACAAGTCAAGATGAAGCCTTTTTTAGTTCTAATCCTATGTTTTAGCCTCTTGCCAGCGGCTCCTCGGGTGGATCCAAAAGAAGAGGCGCTTGTTGCGAAACGCCGGAATTACTGGGCTTTTCGGGCTCCTGAGAGGGTTGCGATCCCTGCTGGAGTTCATCCGATTGATCACCTTGAGCCGGCCAAACGGCCATTGCTTGAGAAGCGGAGTTTGTTGCGGCGCTTGACGCTGGACTTGACGGGGCTGCCTCCTACGAGTCTTGAAGGAAATTATGAGCAGGTGCTGGACAAGCTGATGGCTAGCCCGCGCTATGGGGAGCGTTGGGGGCAGAAGTGGTTGGATGTGGTGCGTTATGCGGATACGAATGGGTTTGAGCTGGATGCGGAACGGCCTCATGCGTGGCGGTATCGCGATTATGTGATTCGTTCGTTTAATGCGAATAAGCCGTACAACCAGTTTCTTCGAGAGCAGCTTGCAGGGGATGAGTTGTTTCCTGGCAATGCGGAATCGTTGATTGCTACGGGATTTTTGCGGGCTGGGCCGCGGCACGTGGTGGGTGGGAATCAGGATGAGGAACAGAACCGGCAGGAAGACCTGATCGACATGACTCATGCGATCTCGGCCACGTTTATGGGCATGACGATGAATTGTGCCCGTTGTCACAACCATAAGTTTGATCCGATTCTGCAGGCTGATTATTACCGCTTGCAGGCGATTTTGGCTTCGACCGAGTTTCGTGAAGTGCAGCTTGTGGATGGGGATGCGATGCTTTCTGCCGATGCGCGGCAGGCGAAGCATGAGGCGTTGCTGAAGCCGCTGAAGGATCAGATCAAGGAGATTGAGAAGCCGTTTCGGGAACAGTTTCGCGCTGAGAAGTTACCGACGCTTGAGCCGCAGTTTCGGGATGTGTTGAAGATCGATAAGGAGAAACGGACCGAGGAGCAGAAGCGGATGGCCAAGGAGGCCGAGCGGCAGTTGTCTCCTACGTGGGATGAAGTGGTGGCTTTGATTCCGCCGGATCTTAAGGCGAAGCGGGCGGCACTGCGGCAGAAGATGCATGTGATTGATCTGGATGAGCCGGATCCGGCTGAGCACGCTTATTCGGTGTTTACGGTGGACAAGGCGCAGCCTACGCATGTGTTGAAGGTGGGTGACCCGCGCTTGAAACAGCAGGTTGTGGAGGCTGGGTTGCCGCTGGTGCTGGCTCCGGATCTTGGGGATCTGTCGCTGGACCCGCATGGGCGCCGGGCGGCGCTGGCTAACTGGCTGGTGAACCCGAGTCATCCGCTGACGGCGCGGGTGATGGTGAACCGGATTTGGCAGTTCCGGATGGGTAAGGGCATTGTTTCGACGATGAATGATTTTGGGGCTCTGGGTGCGCGGCCGAGTAATTTGAAGTTGCTCGACTGGCTGGCTACCGAGTTTGTTCAGAGTGGGTGGGACATCAAGCATATTGACCGTTTGATTCTTACGAGCAAGGCTTATCAGCAGCAGGCGGTGCAGCGGAGGAGGATGGATGCCGATACGATTCGGGATTCGATTCTGGCTGTGAGCGGGATGCTGAATCTGAAGATGTATGGCAAGCCAGTGAAGACGCCGATTGAGCCTGAGATCTACGACATCATCTTTACTGAAGGCGAGCCAGATAACTTGTGGCCACTGCCGAAGGACCGGTCTGAGATGTATCGGCGGACGGTTTATGTTTTGAACCGGCGGACGATCCGGTTGCCGCTGCTGATGAATTTTGATCAGCCCGATACGATGTCGAGTTGCCCGGAGCGGCCGACTTCGGTGCATGCGTTGCAGGGACTGACGATGTTGAATAGTGACTTTATGCAGGAGCAGGCGAAGGCGTTTGCTGCTCGAGCGAAGGGGTCTGTGGATCAGTTCTACCAGTTGGCTTTGGGGCGATTGCCGAGTGCGCAGGAGCGTGGGCAGGCTAAAGACTTTTTCTCGAAAGGAGGCACGGCTGAGGACTTTGCCCTCGCCATGTTTAATCGCAATGACTTCATTTACCTCCCGTAGGAATGTGCTGCGTACGGCAGCGAATGGATTTGGCGCTATTGCGGCGGAGTGGCTGCTGCAGCGTGAGGCGACGGCGGCGATTGCGCCTAAGGCGAAGAGTGTCATCTTCCTGTTTATGGTTGGTGCGCCTTCGAGTATGGATTTGTTTGACCCGAAGCCGGCGCTGAAGAAGTATGAGGGGCAGCCGCTGCCCGCTAGTTTTGGCAAGGTGGGTGGGCAGTTTACGGATGGATCGAATCCGTTGCTCGCTTCGCCGTGGGAGTTCAAGCGGTATGGCAAGAGCGGGTTGCCGGTGTCGGGTTTGATGCCGCATCTGGCTGAGTGTGTCGATGATATCTGCTTTGTGAAGAGCTTCTATACCGAGAGCGTGGTGCATGCGCCGGCGATGTATCAGGTGCATACGGGGCGGATTTTGATGGGTTATCCGAGCATGGGTTCGTGGGTGACTTATGGGTTGGGCAGTGCGACGGATAACTTGCCCGCTTATGTTGTGATGCCTCAGCCGGAGGGGACACCTGAGGGTGGGACGCCTTGCTGGAATTCTGCGTTTTTGCCTGCGGTGAATCAGGGGACTTTGTTGCGGCCGGGGCCGAGCCCGATTCTGCACTTGCGGCCTCCTGCTGGGGTGAGTGCGGAGAGGCAGCGTCGGACGATTGATCTGATTCAGCAGATGAACAAGATTGATACTGCGCCGGAAGATAACGAGATGTCGGCTCGGATTGCGAGCTATGAGCTGGCTTTCAAGATGCAGAGTGCTGCTCCTGAGGCTGTGGATTTGACTAAAGAGCCGGAACACATTCGCAAGATGTATGGGCTTGATGAGAAGCGTACGCAGGACTTTGGGACGCGTTGTTTGCTGGCTCGCCGGATGGTGGAGCGCGGGGTTCGTTTTGTGCAGATCTATTCTGGTGGCGGGCCGGTGAGTATGCAGTGGGATGCTCATAGCCATCTGAAGGCTAACCATGAGAAGATGTGCGGGCTTACGGATCAGCCGGTGGCTGCGCTGCTGAAGGATTTGAAGCAGCGTGGGTTGCTTGATACGACGCTGGTGATCTGGGGTAGTGAGTTTGGACGGCTGCCGACTTCAGAGAGTGGCAATGGGCGCGATCACAATATGCACGGGTATACGATGTGGTTTGCGGGTGGCGGTGTTAAGGGCGGGCAATCGCTTGGTGAGACCGATGAGTTTGGTTTGCGGGCGGTTGGGGAGCGTTATCACATGAGAGATTTTCATGCGACGATCTTGCAGTTGCTGGGCCTCGATCAACACAAGCTCTGGTATCTGCATAACGGGCGTCATGAGAAGTTGACTGATTTTGGCGGTACGCCAATTGCGAAGGTGTTTAGCTAATGTTTGCATTCCTGTTGATGGTGAGTCTGACGGACTCGATGTGGGAGACGGCCAAGCCGATTCACCAGCGTACGATCGAGCATCCTTTTCTTAAGGAGCTTGCGGATGGATCGCTAGCGAAGGAAAAGTTTGACCGGTATCTGGTTGAGGACATCGCTTATTTGAGAGTGTATGGCGAGGTGTTGACGGCTCTGGCGGCCAAGGCTCCGAAGCCGGAATGGAAGGCTTTTCTGCTGAAGGGGGCGGCTGGTTGTGAAACGGAAGTTCAGCATATTCACAAGACTTATTTGGGTGGGAAGGCCAAAGAGAAGGCCCCGTCGGTTGCGAATGCGGCTTATCTGAAGTTCTTGCGGGACCATGTTTCGAAGGGTAGTTTTGCTGAAGGCCTGGCTGCGGTGTTGCCTTGTTACTGGATCTATTGGGAAGTGGGCAAGACGCTTAAGCAGCGCGGGAGTAAGGACGCCCGGTATCAGATCTGGATTGATTACTATTCAGACCCGGGGTATGGATCGCAGGTGACGCAGGTGCTGGCGATGATGAATGAGGCTGGCCGTGGGGTGGACCAGAAGAAACTGGTGTCGATCTTTGCAGTTGGGGCCGAGCATGAATACCAGTTCTGGCACTCGGCTTATCACTTGATGCGGTAGAGTTTGTTGTCGCGCCAACCGAAGACGGCAGTATCTTTCTCTGCTGGAAGATCTTTGTTTGCCGGGCTATTGGGGCTGATTACCTGTAGAGAAGGGTCTTTGTAAACAAGGCGCGTGGCGAAGGTGCTGGCCCAGGGGACGTCTTCTTTGAAGGGTTCACTAACGAAGCGGATTTGCGCACCATTGGGTAAGGTTGGAGCTAGTTGTTTCAAGCTCTCATGGAAAGCCCGGATTTCGTGTTGTTCGCGGACCCAACCATCCATTGAATTGGCGCCCGGCATCCATAAGGCCGTTGCGAGGAAGAGAAGTGCGGCCCCTGCTGTGCGCCAGCCTTCTTTGGGAATTAGAAGAAGAGTTGACGACAGTGCCAAAGGAAGGGCAGCGCAAGCAATGTAGACTCCTCCGAGGTCTCTGGCGGGGACAAAGGCCAACGGGAGGATTGCGATGGGGAACAAAAGGACCGAGTAGAGGGCTTGCTTGTTGCGGAGTAATAGAGGCAGTGCTGCTATCGGCAAAGCCCAATAAGGGATTGCTTCCCAGAGGATGAGAGGGCCGAGATAGCCGCGGAAGCGTTCGAGGTAAGTGCCGATCGAGTAGACGGGTTGGTAGCTGCCGATTGTAGTGAGGCCGCCGGCGCCGTAGACGCGTCCGAAAATGAAGGCCATGCAGACCCCGCCAGCGAGACCGCAGAAGACCCAGGGTGTGCGCTTGTTCCAGATCCATTCGTAGAGGACGATCAAGACTGGAAGAATGATTGCGCTCTCTTTGGAATTGAGGCCGAGGATCAAGATGACAGTGGTGAGGTAGGGGTCGCGAAATTCGACATAGTACGCGAGGCCTGCATAGACGAAGGTGTAGGCGAAGATCTCAAAGACGGTTCCTGTATTGAGGTAGAGGTGATGCCAGAGAGAGTGAAAGCTGGCGATGGCTGTGGCTGCCAGCCCTACTGCCATGCTTCCGCTGAGGCGGCTGGCTAGATGGCCCAGGATGAAGGCGTTGGCGATCAGGACGGCACCAATGGCAATCCGCCAAGGCAGGGCGGTGAAGCCGAATTGCTCCCACAAGAGTTTGTAGAAGATTTCTCCGATTGGTCTGAAGAGATTCGATGGTTTCCAAAACATCAGGGTATCGAGGAGCATCGTGCGCCACGGGGTTTCCATGGCGCGGTAGCAATTCATCAGGTCGTCGTGTGTCCAGTCGGCTTGCCAAATAACAGGGGCCTTGTAGCGAACATAGAAGACTACCAGAATCGCCCAGATGGCGAAGAGCGAGTATTTGTATTTACTGGCCAAGATGACGCTCGAAGAAGTGGACCATTTCTTCGTTCAGATGAAAGCGGGCGGGGCCGCTGACGCCGTGTGACTTTTGCGGATAGATCTGGAGTTCGAAGTGTTTGCCGGCTTTTTGCAGGGCGTCGGTCATCTGGAGCATGTTCTGGAATAAAACATTATCGTCTCCAATGTTGTGGACGAGCATCAGCTTGCCTTCAAGGTTTTTTGCTTTGTGGACAGGAGAAGAGTCGCGATAGCCTTTTTCGTTTTCCTGCGGGGTGCCGAGGTAACGCTCGGTATAGATGGTGTCGTAGAGGAGCCAGTTGGTTACTGGCGCGCCGCTGATGCCGGCCTTGATCAGCTTGGGTTCGCTGAGCATGGTGTTGAGGGTCATGTAGCCGCCATAGCTCCAGCCGGACATGCCGATGCGGGTGGGGTCTACGAAGCCGAGCGATACGAGATGTTCGACGCCTGCCTTTTGATCTTGCACTTCGATCTCGCCGAATTTGCGGTAGAGCTTCGATTCCCAGAGGTGTCCCCGGCCGCCGGAGCCTCGGTTGTCTACTTGCCAGATTACGAAGCCTTTGTGGGCAAGGACCTGATCGAGGTTGGTGCCACCGTTCCAGGCGTTGCGGATGGTTTGAGCGTGCGGGCCGCCGTAGACCATGACGACGGCCGGGTACTTCTTTGTTGGGTCGAAGTTCTTTGGCTTGATGAGACGGGCGTAGAGGGTGGCTCCGTCTTTGACTTTGAAGCTGGTGAATTCGGTGGGGAGGATGTCGTTTTCATCGAGGGCGCGGCGGTCTGCGGCTTTGAGCTGTTCGATTTGCTGGCCGTCGGCAGTGTGGAGGGTTTGGCGGGTGGGGGTGTCGATGGCGGAATAGTTGTCGGTGTAGAACTCGGCGGTGGGGCTCATGGAGATGGAATGCGTGCCGGCTTCGGTGGTGAGCTTGCGTTTGTTCTTTCCGTCGAAGCCGATTACATAGAGATGGCGCTCGAGGGGGCTGACTTCGGTGGAGGTGTAGTAGACGAGCTTCTTGTCGAAGTTGACGGCAGCTACATCGTTTACTTCCCAATCGCCTTTGGTGATCTGGCCGAGGTCTTTGCCATCGAAG
>CANGVB010000154.1 GCA_947456995.1 Bryobacteraceae bacterium
GGTCCGGTGCCACAGCCGCATCCGCCTTCTCAAACTCGCCCTGCACATATCCAATCACCGCATCGATCTGCGTCTGTGCCGGCCGTGGAAACCCCTTCGGCGGCATCTCACCCGAGCGCACCTTCTTGATGATCCGCTCCCAGTCATCGCGGTATTCACCCAGCGAACTTGCCTCTGTGAACGGCTTGATGTTTACGCTGCCAGAAGCGTTCTGTTCGTTATGGCAGGGTGCACAGGATTTGGTTAGCATGGGCTTGACGGTGCTTGAAAAATCCTGCACCTGTCCCCACGCCATAACCGGAGCCAAAACAATCGCGAGCCGGAAAGTCGAGTTCATAATATATTGCGTTTGCTTCATTCTATGCCGTTTTGGGCTACTCCCCCAAAATACATTCGGGGAATGCAGTGCTTCACTTAGTTGCCGATCAAGAGAGGGAGTGGTCTCGATGAAAAAACTAGCCTTCGCCTTCCTGATGCTGATTTCCACCGTCTGGGCGCAAACCCTGACAACCAATAGCTCTGCCCTACGATTTACGGCGACCGTGGGGGCTTCAACGTTACCCGCCGCGCAAACCGTCAGCGTGCAAAGTGCTCCGCCTGGAGGTGGTTTCACGGTCGCCGTGACCGGTGCCGCTCCCCACTTTGCGGGCTGGCTCCTGGTCTCTGCCGCCAGCGGGCGAGCCCCACAAACGGTAAGCGTGCAAGTCAACCCCACCGGCCTCGCTGCAGGCAGCTATGTTGGCACCATCACCTTTACTGGCACCACCGGGTCTCCCTTACCTGTAGCCGTCGTCACGGTAACTCTGGTCATTGGCACACCGCCTCCCACAATCACCGTCTCTCCCACCGCAATCACCTTCAGCTACACCACCAGCCAGCCCGTCACAGGCAATCCGAATCTGAGCTCTACTTTCATCCTGTCCAATACTGGTGCCGCTACTGCCGCTTCACTCAGCGTCCAAAGCGCCCCCTGGCTCAGAGTAACCCCCACCGGCAATATCACGCTCGCTGGCCTCTTCAATTCGATCAATGTCACGGTCGACCCGACGGGCCTGTCGCCCAAGTCCTATACCGCCAACATCACGATCAAATCTACAGGTACAGCGAATCCTACGCTAACTCTCCCGGTCACCCTTAATGTCGTTGCCGCCGCCCCCAACATTTTCAGCACTTGGCCCCTTGGCGTCATCCAGCAATCAGCGCAAAGCTTCGTCACCATCTACGGCGAAAGTTATTTCGCCAATTCAACCGTCTCGGCTACCGGCTTCACTACTGAAGCCACCATCACCGCGACAGACGGTACAAGCACAGCATCCGAGAATTTCTATATCCCGGTTTACCCAAGTACCGCCAGCTTCCTGCGAATCCCGATGGGTTCCCCAATGCCAGCGGGCACCGTGAGCACAGCCTATACCGCGCTTAATCTCACCGCCGCCGGTGGTACCTCTCCCTACACCTGGAGCCTGGCTAGCGGCCAGCTACCGCCCGGCATCAACCTCAGCGGCAACCAGCTTCTGGGCACGCCCACCGCTGCGGGTACCTACTACTTCACCCTTCAGGTTGAAGACTCTACCTCGCCGATCACCGCAACCTCCTACATGCCCTTCAAAATGCACATCATGCCTGCTTCTTCGAGTTCTCTGCGCGTAACTGGCCCCACAACAGCATTGGTTGCAGGCACACTCAGTAGCACCTACCCAAGTGGAAACGCGGTCCGGTCTGTTGGCGCAGCGAGCGCCCCGACATGGTCAGCGGCTGGCCTTCCATCCGGGATGTCGATCAACAGTACGACAGGCGTTCTGACTGGAGTTCCCGGCTCAGTTGGGCTTCAGGGCAACCTCACCTCAAGACAGGTAGGCGAGAACGCCATGCTGGTTACCGTTCCGGCTTCGTTCCTGTTGAGCCCGGGTTACCTGCGCATGGCGGTCTCGACACCTAACCCCGGTGGCGGAACTTCAAGCGAGGCGCAATTCCAGGTTTACGGCCCGCGGCCCCAAGTTAACGCTGTAGTCGATTCCGCCAGCTACGCCCAGGGCACGATCTCTCCCGGCCAACTCCTCACCCTCTTCGGCCTCGGCCTTGGGCCAGCCACTCTGACCCTCTTTAATCCTTCCGTCCCTGCACCTCAAATCCCAAGCGCTTTGCCTGTCACCGGCCCAGCCACCTCGGTCACTATCGGCGGTGTTGCTGCGCCCATCCTTTACACCAGTGCCAACCAGGCCAGCGTAATTGTGCCGTACACCGTCATCGGCTCTTCTGCTGATCTTGTGCTGTCATACAACGGCCTTGCCTCTGCCCCGGTCTCGCTTACTGTCGCTCCCACCAGCCCCGGCATCTACACCACAGACGCCTCCGGCCGAGGCCAGGGCGCCATCCTCAACTACAACCTCACCACCAACGACTACACTCTCAACTCCAACGCTGCCCCGGCCCTCAAAGGTGGCATCGCCGTCCTCTACGTCAGCGGCATCGGCGCTACCAACGCCTCAGTCGCCGCGCCAACCACTGCCGCCGCCACCCTCATCGCTCCCAACGCAGTGGTCACCCCCTCGGCAAACGTCAGCGTCACAGTCGGCGGAATCGCTGCCAGCGTAATCGGCGCCATCTCCCCCATTGGCAGCGTCCCCGGCCTGCTCCAGATCAACATCTCGATTCCCTCCAACGCCCCGGTTGGCGCAGCTGTCCCGGTCGTAGTAAACATCGGCGGAGTCGACACCCAAAACGGCGTCACAATGGCAATCAAATAGGGCAATCAAATAGGGCAATCAAATAGAAAAGGCGCCCCCTCGCGGGAGCGCCCTTTCGCCAACTAAAGCGTTAGAACTAGAAGCTCAAACGCAATCCCATCGTGATGGCACGTGCGCCAACCTGCGGGCCGGACGGACGTCCGAATGCAGCGTTGCCGATTGCACCATTAACTCCGCCAAAGCGAGTGCGGTTGAACAAGTTGAACGCGTCGGCGCGGTAAGACAGCACCACCGGGTTCTTCTCGTTGTTCCACAGCGTAGTCCGCTTGGACAGGCCCACGTTTTCGGTGTACACCGCCGGCTGGCGGAAGTCATCGTGATAGAGGGCTGCCGTACCCAGCGTGAAGGCCGGTGCATTGCTGAACGGTGCGGAATTGAACCAGCGCGATGTCGGATCGTTCGGATCCAGTGCACCGGCGCCGGTGCCCGTGCGAATCGAACCGTTCGCCAGATTCGCCTTGGTCGCCGTTGAGCCCAAAATTGGACCAAGCGGATTACCAGGCGTCACCAACTGAATCAGGTTGCCAGAGACATAACGCTGTGCTCCGCTGATCACCCAGCCGCTAACCAAACCGTTCACGATCGAGTTCGAAGCTCCGAGGAACTTCTTGCCCTTGCCAAACGGCATGTCGTAGGTCCAGACGATGTTCAGAACCTTCGGCTGGTCAAACGGGCTGTAGCTCTTCATGTCGATCAGGTTGTAAGCATCCTGTGCGCCAACGTTGAACTGCTGGCTGAAGATCTGGCGGAAGTGTGCATTCGCCAACGACTTCGACCAGGTGTAGCTCGAGAGCAGCTGGAAGTTGCCAAAACGGCGTTCTACCTTGAGCTGCAAGCTGTCATACCAGGTCTGGCCCTGGCCAGTGTTACGGCCGATCACATCGTTGAATTGCGGGAACGGACGCAAGCTCTGCGACACGTTACGGTTCAACGGATAACCTGCGAACGGCAAGCGTACGCCGGCTGCTGCTGCCGAGCTCAACGGTGCGGTCAACTGGCTGCCGCGCGACAATTCGCTGGTCGACAACTGATTGAGGTTGATCGTTGAATTCAGGCCGTTACCGCGATTGGCGACATAAGCTACGTCCACCAGGAACTTCTTAACTTCGTGCTGGATGTTGAAGCTCCAGTTGTAGACGCGCGGTGCATTGCCGTAGGTCGGGCTGAAGAAGTCGATGTTCTGGAAATTCGACAGCGTCGGATCAAGCAATGGTGGCGGTCGGAAGCTTGCGCTAACCGGAATGCCGCCATCCCAGTTCAAGAGCGGGTTCACGCCATCGCTAACCAGCGAGTTCGTGTTGGCAAAGCCCTGACGGCAGCCGCAGCCACCGTTGCCGAGGGTCTGGTAGAACATACCCCAGCCACCGCGCAACACGGTCTTCGGTCCCAACTGATAGGCAAAGCCCAAACGGGGTCCAATGTTGGACCAGTCGGTCTTGTAAGGACGGGTCTGGCCAGTGCGGCCCGGGCCCGTGCCGAAGAACACCAGCGCGCCAGGAATGTTGCCTGCGCCCGGGTTCGGCTTGTTCGGGTCGAGGCCCGAGTAGTTGCCGTTCTGGATGTGCCAGCCGATCGGAACTTCATAACGCATGCCGAGGTTCAGCGTCAACTTCTTGTTGACACGGTAATTGTCCTGAATGAAGCCCGAGGTGTAGTTGTACTGGATCTGGTCGAGCAAAATCGGAAGTACAGTGCTCGATGCCTGATTCACTGCACCCAGCAGCAAGCTCGCAAACTCATGGCCGCTACCGCCGGTCGAGTTCGGAACTGCCGTCTGTGCGCGGCTGAACTGGTACAAACCGTTCGAACCGGCAAGGTCAAATCCGAACGTGGTCAGCTTGCGCCAATCTCCGCCGAACTTGATTTCATGCTTGCCCTTCAGCCAGGTGTAACCCTGGGTGATCATCAGCGTATCGTTGTCCTGTCCACCGTTGGCTACCTTGCCGTCCTGCACGCCGTAGGGCGTCAAGCCAGCCAGACCAGCAAACTGAATGCGCGGCATTGCATCCGCTTCGTTGGCCAGGCCAGGAATGCCCAGCTTCGAACCAAATCCGGCCTGTGCCGGGTTGTCCCAAAGCTGACGCGTCGCTGAGTAGCCAACCGTCGTGTGCATGAACAGCGCGGGGCTGAACGAGTAGTCATGGTTGATGCGGATGTTCCACGGCAACTGACCGCTGAAGCCAAGACCGTTGCCGATCGGGCCAGGGAAGTTGGTCGTGTCTCTGCTGCCGCCATCTTCCTTGCTCAGGAAGAAGGACAAGCGGTTCGTCGTTGTGAAAGCATGATCCGCCTTGATGCTCCAGATCTTCTGTTCGATAACCTGCTGGTTTACGAAGTCAAAGTTGTTGATCGCAGCTGCGCGAGTCGGATCCGGAATCAGGGGCAACAAGTTGCGTGAAACCGTGCTGAACCGGTTGGTCGGGATGCGGTTGCCAGGGAACGGCTGACGCGTCGTACCCTGCGTCGTCGCCGGGTCATAGATCAACTGGGAGCCGAGAGCCGAAAAGTCGCCGGCCTTAAATGCCGCCGTCGGCACCGTGCTCAGCGGGAAGCTCACGTTGGCAGGCAGCAGGCGCTGCGTGTACGTGTAATAGAAGAAGGTCTTGTTGCGGCCGTCATAAACCTTGGGAATATAAACCGGACCGCCGCCAGCTCCACCCACTTCGTTCTGCCGTTCTTTCGGACGGAAGTTCGTCGCCGGGTTGGTGCTCGCATTGCGGGCCCAGGCATTTGCATTCCAGATGTCGCGGCGCATGTTCAAAAATGCCGTGCCGTGATACCAGTTGCTGCCGCTCTTGGTCAGGTAGGTTTCCACGCCGCCGCCAAAACGGCCGTATTCAGCCGAATAGCCGCCTGTGGTCAGCTTGAATTCCTGGAACATTTCTGCGGACGGCATATTGAATACCGTGCCACCAGATTCCGGAATGATCGCCGAAGCGCCGTCAATCTGTACTTCCTGTGCACGTCCGCCTGAACCGGAGATGCTGATTTCGCCAGCTCCAGAATTCACACCCGGCATAAAGCTCAAAAAGCTGCGCGGGTTGCGGATTGCACCTGTAAACAAAGGTACTTCGTTCATGAACTTCGGAGAAAAGTTCGCACTCTTATCGCTCGTCGACGTCTCAAGCAGCGGCGATTCCGCCGTCACTTCGATCGACTGCTGCACATCGCCCACTTCCAGCTTCAGGTCGAGATCGAGACGTTGTGCAATACGCACTTCTACGTTCGTGCGGGTCAATTTCTTAAACCCGGCCTTCTCCACCGAAAGCGAATAGCCTGCGGCCGGCACTGCCGGAAACACGTAAAGCCCCGCTTCGGAGCTCACCGTTTCCAGCTTCGAGCCGGTGTCTTTGCTGGTTGCTGTCAGTTTTGCGCCAGGTACAGCAGCGCCGTTTGCATCAGTAATGGTTCCGCTCAGGGAGCCAGTCGCCACCTGCCCGAAGGCAAGGCCACAGCTCAACATGAGCCCGATAAACCACGTGGTTAGTTTTGTTCTTGTCATTTCACCTCTGGATTTTGGTAGTCAAGCCTATGATTTTTCATATAGTTAGCTCGAACCAAATCGGATTCTCAGGTGAGTTTACAACACCAGACTGCGGATTGCCAGAAACATTTTTAATCCAACTGCAATCAGTGATATCTTCTTCGTATGCTGCTGCCCCTTCTTCTGCTGGCCGTGGTTCCCGATGCCGCCAAAATCGTCGAAACTCGCTGCCTCGGCTGCCACCAACAAGGCGGAATCGCTCCCATGGCCTTCGATTCCTCCCAGGCCATTCGCCCCTGGGCCAAAGCAATGCAGAAATCCATCCTCAAGGGCTCAATGCCCCCCTGGCACGCTGACCAGGCCTCCTCCCAGCACCTCGCAGGCGTCCGCGCTCTCGACCCAGCCGAAAAAAGCACCCTCCTCGATTGGCTCGCCGCCGGTGCCCCCGCCCCCGAACCTTTCCACCTAAAGCCCCAGAAAGCGCCAACAGGTTGGCAAATCGGTAAACCAGACCTCCTCCTGCGCATCCCGGCCTTCCCCGTCCCAGCCAGCGGAACCCTTCAGTACACCTTCCTCGTCTCCAAACTCAACCTCGACAAAGATCAGTGGATCTCTGCCGCTGAATGGAAAATCGACCAAGCACAGGTCGTCCACCACATCAACGCCTTCGTCCGGCCTCCCGGCTCCAGCTACGTCAAGGACGCCCCCGCTGGCAAAATGTACGTCGCCTCCCGGGACGAACGTGCCGCCCGCCGCACCGGCGAGCGCGAAATCGACCGCCGCGAACTCCTTCTCGGCTACGAACCCGGCTACGTCCCACAGCCCTGGGGAGACGGTCGCGCCAAGCTCATCAAAGCCGGTTCCGATATGGTTTTTGAAATTCACTACACCGCCAACGGCAAAGCTGCGGTCGATTCTTCCGAACTTGGAATCTACTTTTCCAAAAAACCACCCCGCGAACGCGTCCTCACCATCTCACCGGCCGACTCCAACCTCGAAATCCCGCCCGGCGAACCCAACTACAAATCAAACGTCACAGCAACGCTGCTCGACGACGCAAAACTCGTCAGCCTCCAGCCCCACATGCACCTGCGCGGCAAAGCCTACAAAATCGAACTGGAATCCCCCAAAACCACCCTCTTGAACGTCCCTGCCTACGACTTCAACTGGCAAACCACCTACTTCTTGAAGGATCCGCTCCCGCTCAAGAAAGGCACCGTTATCTCCTGCACCGCCTGGTTCGACAACTCCCCTAACAACCGCTTCAATCCAGACCCCACAAAGACCATCACCTGGGGCGACCAAAGCTGGGAAGAAATGAACGTCGGCTTCATGGAGATCGCGATCCCAGCCACCGCCGACCCCGACATCGTCAAGCTCAGCGGTACCACCCGTCCCGCCGGCGGCCGTCAGTAGCCGCCTAACACCTTCAGGAAATCCGCAACTTCTTCCATGTGCCGAATCGCATTCTGCAC
>CANGVB010000155.1 GCA_947456995.1 Bryobacteraceae bacterium
ATGCCTTCGGGGCCTTCTATGCCGAGGGGGCTGCCGCCGTCGATGACTCCGAGAACGCCTCGGCCTTGTTCTGATTCGGCGAGGATGACTTGCACCGGGTTTGCTGTGGGGCAGAAGGGGGTTACTACCTCGGGGACGTCTTTGATGCGACCAAGGATGTTGATGGGGAAGCCCTTGCGCAGGAAGATGAAGAAGGTATGGCCTGCGCCGACGGCTGCAGCGTTTTCTGTGGCTGCGGCTTTCATGGCTTCGTCGTTGCCTTCGACACGGATCAAGCGCTCACCGGAGGCTTCGCAGAAGGCGATGCCGAATTCGATGGAGGGGTTGGTGTTGATGATCGCCTCATAAAGATCTTCTACCGTCTTGATGAAATGGCTCTGGCCAAAGATCAGGTTTGCGCCTTCGGGGATCGTCAGTTGAACGCTCTTCAATTCCATTCTTATATTCTGGACCCTAGATGCTTTTGCTGCTTTTGTTGCTTGCTGCCGAGCCCGGGTTTCGGACGGTTGAACTGCCTTTTGTGTTGGCTAATGGCGAGGGTGTGCGCAAGTATATGCCGGGGACGATGGCTGGCGGGGTGGCGGTGCTGGACTTTGATGGGGATGGGTTGCCGGATCTGTTTTTTGCCAATGGGGCAGAGTTGCCCGGGCTTCAGAAGAGCAGCCCCAAGTTCTTTAACCGGCTTTACCGGAATGTGGGTGGTTTGAAGTTTGAGGATGTGACTGAGGGGTCTGGGTTGAAGCAGGTAGGCTACGCGATGGGGGCGGCGGCTGGGGATTATGACGGGGACGGGCGAGTGGATCTTGCTGTATTGGGGGTTGGCTTTGTTCATCTTTATCGCAATCTGGGTGGCGGGAAGTTTGAATACACAGAGGTGCCGAATCAGGGGCGGTGGGCGTATGCTGCGCAGTTTGTGGATCTTGATGGGGACGGGGATCTGGAGCTGTTTGTAGTGAATTATGTGAAATGGTCGGCCGCGCTCGATCGTGAGTGTGTGGTTGAGGGGAAGCCAAATTATTGTCATCCGCGCTATTACGGGGCGACGGCGAATCAGTTGTTTGAGAATCTGGGTGGGGGGAAGTTTCGGGATGTGTCTGTCGCTTCGGGGATTGCGGCTCAGGCTGGGAAGGGGATGGGTTTGGCTGTTGCTGATTTTGACGGGAATGGCTTGCCCGATGTGTTTGTGACCAATGACCGTGTGTTGAACTTTTTGTTTTTGAACCGCGGGAAGTTGAAGTTTGAGGAGAAGGCCTTTGACTTTGGGGTGGCGGTGCCTTCGGATGGAAAGAGCCCTTCGGCTATGGGGACCGCAGCGTTTGACTACAACAAGGATGGGCGGATGGATTTGATCTTTACGGCGCTGCGGGAAGAGACTTTTCCGCTGTACCGGAATTTGGGCAAGGAACTAGTAGAGGCTGGGATTGAGACTGGGCTTGCTCCGCTGACGCGGGGGATGGCGGGGTGGGGGATTGCGGCGGCGGACTTTAACCTTGATGGGTGGCCGGATCTTGTGGTGGCGCGGAGTGATGCTTTGAGCGGTGCGGGGGCGGCCGAGCCGATGGGTTTGTTCTGGAATCGCGGGGGGAAGAAGTTTGAGTTTGGTGGAGAGCTTGGAACAACGGCGCGGATGTATCGCTGGCTGGCGGTGGCTGACTTTAACAAGGATGGCTGCCCGGATGTGGTTGTTACGGCATTGAATGCTGCGGCTGTGTTGATTGAGAATAGGTGCAAATGATCTGGCTGTTGATTTTGACTTTGACGTTTGGGCAGGCCGATGCGGCTCGCGATGCGATGCGGGCGGGGAAGTATGATGAGGCGGCGCGGCTGTATGCGGCACTGGCCAAGCAGTTTCCCCAGGACTTCATGATTCGCTACAACGTGGGGCTGGCGCTTTATAGCGCCAAGAAATACTCGGCTGCCATTGCGGAGATGAAGGTGTTTTTGAAGTCGCAGCCGGCTTCGCCGCAGGGGAATCTGATTGTTGCTGCTTCGATGTTGAAGATGGGGGAAGCTTGCCCTTCGATTGCTTATTTTGAACGGGCGCTGAGCATACGGGAGATGCCTGAGTATCTGGAGCAGCGGGCGGAGGCCGAGGTGGCTTGCGGGCATCCGGGGGAGGCGGCGCGGTGGTTTGAGTTAATGACTGTGAAGCAGCCTCGGAATCCAAGGGGCTGGTATGGGTTGGGGCTGGCGCGGGTGGCTGAGGGGAATGAGGCGGCTGCCAAGCTTGCGTTTGACAGATTGTCTTCGCTGCCGCCTTCGCCTGAGTTGCGGAAGCTCGAGCGGGATGTGGCGCGGGGGCTTTGGACGGCGGGGCGGTTCGGGGAAGCGCGGGAGGCATTGTTGCGGGTGAAGGCGCAGGGCGGGGCGACGGCGAGTCTTGAGTATGAGCTGGGGGATTGTTACGAGAAGCTGGATGGGCCGGAGGCGGCATTGCCTTTTTATCGTGAGGCGGTGAGGCTGGACGGGAAGCTGATCAATGCGCAGGCCGCGCTGGGGCGGGCGCTGGCGGGGCTGAAAAGGGCTGATGAGGCGATTGTGCATCTTGAGATTGCGGCCCGGGCGAATATCGATAAGAGCCTTTGGGCGGCTCTTGCGAATGCGTACCGGGTGGTGGGTAGAAATGAAGATGCGCGGATTGCTCTCCAGAAGGCTCGCTAAGGCTCTATCCTAGAGGTTCATGGCTGGTCTTCCTGGTTTCGGTTTTCTACGCAATCTCATTGAACGCCGCAGCCTTCTCTATCAAATGGTGAGGCGCGATTTCGAGCGGCGCTATGTCGGCTCTATGGGCGGTTGGTTGTGGGGGCTGGTGCAGCCGATGGTGCTGCTGCTGAGCTGGACCTTCGTCTTTCACTGGTGCCTGAAGATGGGTGTGCCCGAAGGGCAGGGGACCAGTAACTATACGATCTTTTTGTTTACGGGCTATCTGCCGTGGATGTTGTTTTCTGAGGCGGTGACGCGGAGTTCTATGTCGTTGCTGGATCAATCGAATTTGATCACGAAGACGGTTTTCCCGAGTGAGATTATTCCTGTAAGTGTGTTTTTGTCATCGCTGGTGAATCATGCCTTGACCTTTGCGATTGCACTGGTGGCGGTGATTTTCTTTGATGGCGGGATTAGCGAGTTTGCGCTTTTGCTGCCTGTTTATGTTGTGTTGCTGGGTTTGTTTACGATTGGTGTTTCCTGGATGGTGGCTGCCTTTCAGGTTTATCTTCGGGATACGGCTCAAGTAGTGACAGTGGTGCTGAGTTTGTGGTTTTGGATTACTCCTATCTTTATTGACCTGGAGCAGATTCCTGAGAAGTTACGCTTTTTGCCGGCGCTAAATCCGCTATCCTTTCTGGTGCGAGCCTACCGGGACCGGATGCTGACGCACCGGATGCCGGACTGGCAGGAGTTGGCCATGTTGGCGGCCTGGGCCAGTGTGGCGTTTATTGCCGGTGGACTCGTGTTCAAGCAGCTTAAGAAGGGTTTTGCGGACGTACTATGAAAATTGCTTTCTTTAGCGCCAAGGAATTTGACCGTGGGGCGTTTGATGACTACAACGCCCGCAAGGGGCACGAGATTAGCTATCTGGCTGCCCATCTGAATGAGGAGTCTGTGGGCCTTGCGACGGGGCACGATTGTGTTTGTGTGTTTGTGAACGATGTTCTGAATGCGGCTGTGATTGACGGGCTGGCCGGGCTGGGCGTGAAGCTGATTGCGGCTCGCAGTGCGGGTTTCAATCACATTGATCTTGAGGCTGCCAAGCGGAATCAGATTGCTGTGGTGCGGGTGCCAGCGTATTCGCCATTTGCGGTTGCTGAGCATGCAGTGGCGATGATTCTTACTTTGAACCGGAAGACACATCGGGCTTATACACGGGTACGTGAGGGGAATTTTGCGCTGGATGGTTTGCTTGGCTTTGACTTGCATGGCAAGACGATTGGGGTGATCGGGACGGGCAAGATTGGGCAGGTGTTTGCCAAGATCATGCTGGGCTTTGGGTGTGAGGTGCTTGCGTATGACGTGGCGCCGAATTTTAGCGTTCGTGAGATGGGCGTGAGCTATCAGCCGTTGGCGGATGTGTTGCGCAAGAGCGATATTGTGAGTTTGCATTGCCCGCTGCTGGCGGCGACGCATCACATGATCAATGCCGATACGCTGGGCAAGATGAAGCAGGGGGCGATGCTGATCAATACCTCACGTGGCGGATTGGTGGATACTCCGGCTGTGATTGAAGCTCTGAAGAGCGGGCAGGTGGGGGCGCTGGGGCTTGATGTTTATGAGGAAGAGGCGGAGCTGTTCTTTGAGGACTTGAGTAGCCAGGTGTTGCAGGATGATGTGTTTGCGCGGCTGCTGACTTTCCCCAATGTCTTGATAACGGGGCATCAGGCTTTCTTTACGACAGAGGCGCTGCAAGGGATCGCGATGACTACTCTCGATAACGTGAGTGAGTTTGAGACGACTGGGGATTCAAAGAACCGGATTCGCGGGAAGTAGTTTTGCTTCGAGGGTGCGCCTGGTGATGGGCAGGCAGATCTGATCGCTGCAGGACTGGTATTCGACCTCGACATGGACGGTGAGGCCGTCGTTTGGTAGCTTGCGACGGAGGGTGTAGGGGATTGTGATGTCCGTTTCGCCGGTGAGGGTGTGGCTGTCGGTTGAGGCAAGTGGCTTTGCCGCGCGGAGCCATCGGGATTCAAGGACTTTGACTCTGAGCGGGATTGGGCCGGGGGTGGATTTGGTGGGGGAAAAGAGTTTGTAGTGCTCGGCGATTTTTGCGTGGAGGACGAGCTTGCCTGGCTGTGTGGAGAGGGCCCAGGTGATGGGGTTGAGGTTTGGTGTTTGAGCGGCGAGGGTGGCAGCGATCAGGAGCAGGGTGCGCATGGGTTAGAGCTTTACTTGCGCGGCGGCGAGGATGTGGCCGGTTTTGCTGTCCTGGATGAAGGCGACGATGCGGAAGCTGGAGGCGATGGGAGGCAAGGGGAGTTCTACGGTGCGGTCTGTGCGAAGGCCTTCGGCGGTGCCGATGGTGTGGAGGGCGCGGACGACGGCGGTGTGCTTGAGGGTCTTGCCCGAGTTTTCGCCTTTGGTGATTTTTGTTTCGGCGTTGTCTTCGGCTATGGCTACGAGGATGGTGGCACCGCTCAAACCGAAGAAGGAAACGTTGGTTAGGAGTTTCCCGTTGACTCGATTGGCGTTGAGTTCGAGGAGAGGCTTGTCTTGCTTTAGGGCTTCGAGGATGAGGCGCTTGGCTTCGGGGCCGTTACCGCCGACGCATTCGTATTTGCCGTCGATGATGAGCTGGGGTGTGTAGACGCCTTCGAGTTTGAGGAGCTGGGAATAGCCGAGCTGACGGTTGTTGAGAGTGGTGCTGGCGAAGCGGTCTTTGGAGGAGTGGTCCCAGTAGGTGACGTGTTCTGAGAGGACGATGAGGTCTGCGTTGGGGATGGGCTGGAGACGGTCTACGGCGGAGATGAGTTCGTCGGCAGGGGGGCAGGAGGCGCAACCTTCGGCGGTGAAGAGTTCGAGGAGGATGGGCTTTTTGAGTTGCGCCGCGAGATTTGCTGCGAGGCAGAGGAGGAGAAGGAACTTCATCTCTTTCTATCTTGCCTCTATTTGGACTGGGAATTGAGTGTGATCTCGAGCTCCCGCTTTGTGGGTGGGAGACAGATCTGATCGCTGCAGGACTGGTAGCGGAGATCGACGTGCAGGGTGAGGCCTTCATTGGGAAGGGGCTTGGCTAGCTTGAGGGGGATCTCGAAGTCGATCTCGCCTTCGAGGGTGGGCGAGTTCGTCGGCTGCGTTGGCTTGATCCTGGGGACCCAATCGGTTTCACGCACTTTGATTTCGAGCGGGATGGGGCCGCTTTTGGGTTTGGTGAGGGAGTAGAGTTTGTAGTGCTCGGCGATGGTGGCGTGGAGGGTGAGTTTGGTGGGGGTGCCTGTGAGCTTCCATTGGACTGGATTGAGATTGGGCGCATAAGCGCCCAAGGTGGTTGCGAGGAGGATTAGGGCGAGGCGTCGCATTAGAGTTTCTCCTGCGAGATGGCGAGGATGCGGCCGGTGGTGCGGTCCTGAACGAAGGCGATGACGCGGAGGCCTGAGTAGTTGGATGGGAGGTTGAGGTCGAGCTCTTTGGTGAGCGAATTGGTGAGGTCGCCGACGGCGGTGAGGGAGCGGACGATGGCTACGTGCTTGAGGGTGCGGCCGGCGTTTTCTCCACGGGTGACTTGGGAGGTGGCTTGTTCGTCGGCGAGGGCGAGATAGAGGGTTGCTCCTTTGCTGCCGAGGCCTTCTATGCTTACGCTCGCGTGGAGTTTGTTGCCGGTGGCTTTAGCGGAGAGGGTGAGCGGGTGTTTGTGGTTCTTGATGGCTTTAGTGATGGCGGCTTTGGCATCTGGGCCGCTGCTGCCGACGAATTCGGATTGGCCGTCGACTACGAGTTGTGGGGTGTAGACGCCGGTGAGGCCGAAGTACTTTGCGTATTCCCACTGGCGGTTGGTGAGGGCGCGGGAGGAGAAGCGGTCTTTCCAGGAGCCGTCCCAGTAGTCGACGTGCTCGCCGAGGATGATGAGGTCTGCGCCGTTGAAGGGTTGTTGTTTGTCGAGGGATTCTACGAGTTTGTCGGCGGGCGGGCAACTGGAGCAGCCTTCGGAGGTGAAGAGCTCAAGGAGGATCGGGGACTTGGTTTGTGCGCTGGCGGCCAGGGTGAGGGTGAGGAGTGCGATTGTGAGTTTCATAGGCGTCTGGTTATCGATTCGCCTGTGGGTGGGGGAAAGTTACGGTTTGGATATTTATTCAGAGATTGTTTCGTAGCGGACCAGCGTGCCCTCCATGTTTAGGATGCGGAGTTTGTCCTGGCTTTGAATGACTGATGAGAAACCGGTGAAGCCGAGCATTCTGGGGTTTCCGTCGGCAAAGTGGAATAGCGCTCGGCGGAGTTCCCGGCCGTTGCGGTCGACCTGGATTGCGTAGCGGCCGACGCCTTTTTCAGAATGCGCAATCAGGAACCAATGGGTGTCTTCGAGACCTTCGTAATGTCCGATCAGGATCCAGTTTTGTCCCATGGCGGGGAAGGCTGAATTACCACCGCGCGGCTTGTTCTTCACTTCGTAGACTAATGACGAAGAGATGGTGATCCATGGGGCAGAGCTGGGTGCAGCATTGAGACGATAGCGCTTGAAACGTGCGTTGCCTTGATCCACCAACAGCATGGAGTCGGGGCTGCTTTGGTGCAGGCATAGAACCTGAGCATCGTCTGTGAATTCGTCCCAGCGGTCTAGTTTTCCGGTTTGCAGATTCACTTTTGCAAGGGTGATCGTGCCGGAGTGTTTGGACGCAGCGATTAGATCGTCTCCCGTGATCGACATAGAGACAATGCCGCGGAGATCTGCACTGAGGGTGCGTTCTGTGCCTTCTTTCAAGCTGTGGATGTGAAGGATGGAGTTTATCGGAGTAGGTTGGCTCCAGATGAGGTATTTCTCGTTGAAGGTCAGAATGGAGGCGGGGTTGGCAGGGACGGGCCGGACTCTTCCGGTATTGGGGCCTTCCATGTCGACAACGGAGAGGGGAAGGGTTGGATTGGTGGAATGTACGAGTGCGAGTAACTCGCCTGTGGCTGGGGAGAAGGAAGCAGCACGGATCATGCCCTGGGGCATAAAGGCGGGTCTGGGTGTGGCTTGC
>CANGVB010000156.1 GCA_947456995.1 Bryobacteraceae bacterium
ATGATCTTCTTTTGCAGAGGGATGGAAGTATAGATGCCTTCAACAACGAACATATCGAGGGCACGCTTCATGCGGGCGATCGCTTCGGCTCTGTCGCGGCCGTGAACGATCAATTTGGCGACGAGGGAATCGTAATAGGGCGGAATGACGCCGTCGGTATAGACAGCGGTGTCAACGCGCACGCCGATGCCACCGGGCAGATTCAGGCCAGTGATCTTGCCGGGGCAGGGAGCAAAGGTGTCGGGATGTTCGGCGTTGATGCGACACTCCATAGCGTGGCCGGTGAGCGTGATTGGGCCACCGATGATGTCGTCGAGTTTTTCGCCTGCAGCAATGCGGATCTGCGCTTTTACAAGGTCGATTCCGGTGATCATTTCTGTTACCGGGTGTTCCACCTGAATGCGGGCGTTGACTTCGATGAAGTAGAGTTTGCCTTTCTCATCCATCAGGAATTCGATGGTGCCGGCGTTTTGGTAACCAATTGCCTTGAGAGCTTTTTTGATGGCAGCGACTGTTTCGTTGCGAAGCTCAGGCGTCATTACCGGCGAAGGTGCTTCTTCAATCAACTTTTGATGGCGGCGCTGGATGGAGCATTCACGTTCGCCGAGGACTTCGACATTGCCGTGTTCGTCGGCGAGAACCTGGAATTCAATGTGCCGGGGGGCGCCGATGTACTTCTCAAGATAGATGTCGGGGACGCTGAAGGCAGCGCCTGCTTCGTTCTGGGCCTGGGCGAGAAGGCCGGGTAATTCTTCGGCCGAGTTTACGACTCTCATGCCACGGCCACCGCCACCGGCGGCAGCTTTGAGGATTACGGGGTAGCCGATTTTTTCGGCGAATTCGAGCGCTTCTTCGGCGCTGGTGAGGGCTTCTTTGGAGCCAGGAAGCACAGGGACGCCGGCTTCTTCCATGACCTGGCGGGCCTTTTGCTTCAAGCCCATCATGCGGGTGACTTCTGGTGGCGGCCCGATGAACTTGATGCCGCTCATCTTGCAGACTTCGGCGAAACGATCGTTCTCGCTCAGAAAGCCGTAGCCGGGATGAATGGCTTCGGCGTTGGTGATTTCGGCTGCGCTGATGACGCTGGGAATGTCGAGGTAGCTACGCGCGCTCTTGGCCGGGCCGATGCAAACTGCTTCGTCTGCAAAACGAACGTGCAGGCTGTGACGATCGGCCTCTGAGTAAACGGCGACCGTCTTGATGCCGAGATCTTTCGCTGCACATATGACGCGCAGGGCAATCTCGCCACGATTGGCAATCAGAATCTTTTGGAACATGACGTGTTAGTTGGGTCGAATCGTAAAGAGGGCTTCGCCGTATTCAACCGGCTTGCCGTTTTCTACCAAGCGGGCGACGACCGTGCCTGAGACTTCAGCTTCAATCTCGTTCATCAGTTTCATGGATTCGATAATGCAGACCGTTGTCTTTGCAGTTACCGAATCGCCAACCTTGACGAAGGGGCTGGCCTCGGGAGAGGGCGAATCATAGAAAGTTCCTACGATAGGCGACTTGATTGTGACGAGGTTGTCTTTCTCTACGACGGGTGAGGGTGCAGCCGGAACTACGGCAGCCGGTGCTGCGGCGACGGGCGCGGGCAATACGACATCACGCTCGAGTCCTGCTCTCTTGATGCGAACGCGATGTTCGCCACGCTGCACTTCGAGCTCTGCTACACCACTATCGTGGGCGAGCTGTATCAGTTCTTTGATCTCTTCAATATTCATTGCGGGGTCTAACCTACTATTGTCCAACCTTTTTGAGTCCTTGTGAGAACCTCAACTCCCTTTTCTGTTACCAGCACCGTGTCTTCAATTCTTACGCCGCCAAAGCCAGGCTCATAAACTCCAGGCTCAATTGTGATTGCCATGCCTGTTTCCAGAGGGGTTTTGTCCTTTTTGCCCAGGCGCGGGGCCTCGTGAATTTCGAGCCCCAGGCCGTGCCCTGTGGAGTGTATGAAGTACTGGTCGAGGCCGTGGCCCTTCAAAACCTTGACGGCGGCAGCGTGGATCTGGCCTGCGAGTTTGCCCGGCCTTACGGCATCAATGGCAGCAAGCTGAGCTTCCAGTACTGCCTTGTAAATGCGGACGGCCTTGCGCGGGACGCTGCCTACGCCGAAGGTGCGAGTCATGTCGCTCATGTAGCCGTTGAGGCAGGCGCCCATGTCGATCAGCAGATAAGAGCCGGCTTCAATGCGCTCGTTTCTGGGATGAGCGTGGGGCAGGGCAGAGTGTGGCCCGCTGGCGACAATGGTGTCGAAGGCATTGCCCTCGGCGCCGAGTTTGCGCATCTGGTGGTCGATCTCGGCGGCGAGATCCTTTTCTTTCATGCCGACTTTGAAGCGCTTCATCGCCTGATCGAGGGCCTGGGAGTTGAGTTCGACGCTGGCGCGGATTGCGGCGATTTCCTGTGGGGTCTTTACCCAGCGGGGCTTCTCAATAGCATCCCCGAGGGGAATCAGTTCACCCAGTTCTGCCAGCTCGCGATAGAGGTTGTAGGAGATTTTCTTGTCTTCAAAGCCGATGCGCCTGGCCTTGATGGACTTCAGTTTTGCGGCAAGAGCTTTGAATAAAGGGCCGTTGACGATGGTTACGGGGCAGTTTGATTCCTGAGCTGCCTGGGTGGTGTAGCGGGGATCGGTGAAAAGGAAATTACCCTTGGGGGTGGCGAGAAGGAGAGCGTTGGAACCCTGGAACCCTGTGTAATAACGAATCTGGATCAGGGTGGAAACTACAATCGCGTCCAGGTTTTGGCTCTGAAGTAGGCTGTTTAGTACCAAAGGTGCATTGTACCATCGGGTATCAGCGCTAAACTCTAAGGTTAAGACCTTAGATGAAGCTCGCGTTATGCCTCTTCGCGATTTGCCTACTTTTCTCGTGCTCACGTGAACAGAAGCCCGAGAACCGCGTGGCGGCGAGTTTTCATGCTGAAGAATTACCCAACGACTTCAAAGTAGATTTGAGCAAGCGGAAAGTATTTCCGTTTTCTGTTGTGCCCGGTGGCACTGTGACTCGTGATGAGGTGAAGACAAAGGTTGCCAGCGACCCGGTAGTGCGTGAGCACTATAAGGGAATCCAGATCGACAAGCTGAAGCCCTTTCGTTTGACCAAGCCAGCGCAAGGTTATGTTTCGTATCGTTTCGGGAATCGTATTTTCTGGACCGCGCAGCGGCTCTACCTGAAACCCGGTGAGATTTTGCTCAGCGATGGATTGAATCTGATTCGCGGGCGTTGTGGGAATCGGATCTCGCTGGTAGCGGGTGACCCGGTGCAAAGGGTTGGTGCACCAAGCGAAGCCGTGCTTGATCTTCCAAGCTGGGACATCCCTGTGTTTCAAGCGATGGCGGAGGAGGCGAACCGGCGCGATTCCGACGGACCGTTATTTGAGTTTCGAGGCAACGGGCCGGCACCGTTGGTGTCGCTCACGGCGAAGATCCCGGAAGCCATCTTTAATGTTGCTCCGCCCGTCATTGCGCCCGGGCTGATCGGTGGAGGCCTGCCTGGCGGGTTGCCACCTGCGGACAAGGGTGGCGAAATCATCATCCATCCTTCACCAATCATCCTGGTGAGTTCGCTTCCGCTTACGATTCCGCCGCCTGGAATCCTGTTGCCCTCGATCACACCTATTGAACTTGCGAGAGTCGATTTGCCTCCCTTCTTTATCGGAGGCCATCCGATCGGTATCGGTGGACCAGTATTCTACTTTGGGGATCTTCAGTTTCCGCCTTCTGTCTTTATCCCCCCAACGTACTTTCCGCCGTCCATTCTGACGCCCGGTGGCACGCCGCCCCTGCTGTTTATCCCGCCGACCGTAGTTGTGCCGCCGGGTGAATCGAATCCGCCGCCTCCTGTGGTGCCGCCGACTGGCCCGCCTAAAGTGCAACCTGAAAATCCCGTCGTCCCCCCAGACGCAGAACCGCCGCCAGTGTTTCAACCCATCCCTGAGCCTTCGACTCTTGGGATGGTGGCACTGGCGGCGGCTTTGATTTATTTGCTTAAGCGGATGCCTTGGCAGCGGCCAGAGCGGAGTCGTAGTTGGGGTGGTCGGCCACTTCACTAACGTACTCAACGTGCTGGATCACGTTGCTCTTGTCGACAACGAAGATGGCACGGCTTTCGATGCGGAGTGGTTCGATCAAGGTGCCATAGTTGGTTCCGAAGCTGGCGGTCTTGTGATCGCTGAGCATCTTTACCTTGTCCACACCAAAGGCACCGCACCAGCGGCTCTGCGCAAAGGGCAGATCCATGGAGACGGTGATGACTTCTACATTCTCCATCTTGGCGACTTCATCGTTGAAGCGCTTGGTTTGCGCGTCGCAAACCGGGGTGTCGAGGCTGGGGACGACGCTGAAAATGCGAACCGATCCGCCTGCACCGAGGGTCACCGGCTTCAAATCGGAGCCGATCAATTCAAAATCAGGGGCCTTGTCGCCGACCTTAAGTTCGGGGCCGGCGAGAGGAAGAGGATTCCCCTTGAGGGTAGTTTCACGAGCTGACATGAGGTTAGTTTAACAACCTATTGTTAGGGACTTACCAACATGAAGGTGAGTCGCTTCTCGGCGAGGTCGATTTTGATGAGAGCGACGCGTACAGAGTCGCCAATGGCGAAGGTGCGCTTGGAGCGCTGGCCCACGATTCGGCGGGTGTTTTCCTGATAGGCGTAGTTGTCTTTGGGGAGAGCGTCGATTGGGATCAGCCCTTCGATGAAGAGTTCTTCGAGTTCGACGAAGCATCCAAACTTCGTCGTGGAGATGATCATGGCGTTGAATTCGTCGCCGACCTTGTCGCTCATGAAGCGCATCTTTTTCCACTCGACGAGTTCTCGTTCTGCCTCGGCTGCTCTACGCTCTGTGAAGCTGGTGTCGTTGCCGAGATCTTTGAGAGTCTCTTCTTCATAGCTCATGCCACCGAGTACACGGTGAACCACGAGGTCTGGATAACGACGGATGGGCGAGGTGAAGTGTGTGTAGGCTTTTGAGGCCAGTGCGAAGTGGCCTTCATTTTCGAACGAGTAACGGGCCTGTTTGAGCGAGCGCAGCATGAGGAAGCTGACGATGCGCTCTTCTGGCTTGCCTTCGATTTTGGCAACCAGCTTCTGGTAGTGCTTCGAGGATACTGTGGCGCTGGGGTTACTGATGAAGACGTCCTTGCGGATCTTGCGGCCATCGCGGGTGCTCTTGATGTTGGAGAACTTCTTGACGGCAACTCCGCCGAGGCCGAGGGAGACGCCAAACTTTGAGGCTGCTTCTTCGAAGTCGGCAACGCGCTTGGCATCGGGGATTTCGTGGATGCGGTAGAGGCTGGGGATTCCTGCGGCTTCGAGGTGCGAGGCGACGGCTTCGTTGGCGATGAGCATGAGCTCTTCGATCAGGCGATGCGCAATGTTTCGAGGGCTTCTGGAGACGCCGACCATTTCTCCAAACTGGTCGAATTCGATGATTGGTTCGGGGAGGTCAAAATCGATTGAGCCGCGCCGGGAGCGCATGCGGTTCAAGACGAGCGCCAGCTCTTTCATCAGCTCGAAGCGATGTACGAGTGGTGCGTAGCGCTCTCGCAGTTCTTTCTGTTCTTCTGGTGTGCCTTCGAGGAGCTTGTAGACGTTGGTGTAGGTCATGCGCTCGCGGCTCTTGATGACGCCACGGCAGAAGTCTTGTGTGAGGATGTTGCCCTGGTGGTCGAGTTCGAGCAGTGCGCTCATGACGAGGCGCTCTTCGTTGGGGCGGAGGCTGCAGATGTCAGTGGAGAGTTCCACCGGGAGCATGGGCACGGCGCGGTCGGGGAAGTAGACGCTGGTGCCGCGCATCATGGCTTCTTTGTCGATCGCGGAACCTGGCCGTACATACCAACTGACGTCGGCAATGTGGACCTGCAGCTTGTAGTTGCCGTTGGGTAGTTTTTCAACCCAGACGGCGTCGTCGAAGTCGCGAGCGGTTTCGCCGTCGATGGTGACGATGTCGAAATCGCGAAAGTCAGTGCGGCCTTCCCACTCACGCGGGCCGATCTCGCGGGACACGGCCTGGGCTTCATCGATAACAGCCTGTGGAAACTCATGCGGGATGTGGTGCTTGCGGATCATGATTTCGACGTCGACGCCGAAATCGTCTTCAAATCCAAGGAGCTCGATTACGCGACCGACACCGTTAGAATCTTCATCGGGGAAATCGAGCACCTCGACTGTGACCATCATTCCATTGAGGTCGGCAACCTTGTCAACCTTCACTTCCTTGATGCCGACGCGATCTGGATTGACGCGCGGAGGAGGGATTTCAAAGCCTTCTGGAATCTGAATCCACTGCTTGATTTTCTGATCGTAGGGGACGACGAAGCAGCCACGCTTGGTGAGGCGGAATTGCCCGACCATGCGTTGATTGGCCCGGTGCAGGACTCGAACGATGTCGCCGTTGACGCGGCCATCATGGCCTATGCGGCCAAGACGAACGAGCACCTTGTCGCCGTGCATGGCCTTCTGGGCGGAATCCGGATTGATGAAGACATCGCCTTCGATGCCTTCGGGTTTCTGGTCGAGGATGACGAAGCCGAAGCCGTCGCGGTGCATGCGGAGGGTTCCAGCGGAGAACTCGCGGGCTTTGGATGCGAGCTGATAGGTGTTGTTGCGGAGTTCGATGAGGAGGCCCTTGCGGGTGAGCCGCTCGAGAGCGCGTTCTACTTCTTCTCGCTTGACACCCTTGTTGCCCATCTCGCGCGTAAGCGTTTTGGTAGTAGCGCGGCCGTGGGGCAGTTTGTTGATGTGGCTAAGTAGCGCGTCGTCTTTCACATGCCTATTGTCGGATAGAATCGCTTCATGTTTACGCGTCGATCCTTCCTGCCGTTGTTGGCTACCCCGATGTTGGCCCAAACACGGAAGCCCAATATTGTTTTAATCCTCACCGATGACCAAGGCTATGGAGACCTCTCGCTGCATGGAAATCAGAAGCTGGCGACTCCGAATATCGACGCAATTGCAAAAGCCGGGGCGCAATTCAGCCGCTTCTATTCGTGTCCTGTCTGCAGCCCCACGCGCTCCAGTTTACTTACCGGTCGCTATCACTATCGCACCGGAGTTGTGGATACGTATCTGGGGCGAAGCATGATGCGGGCTGAAGAGACGACTCTCGCTGAGATGCTGAAGCCGGCGGGGTATCGGACGGGGATCTTCGGAAAGTGGCATCTGGGAGACAACTATCCGCTTCGCTCGATCGACCAGGGATTTCAAGACAGCCTGGTGCTGAATGGCGGAGGTTTGATGCAGCCGGGGGATGTGCCGGAAGAGATCAGTGGAGTTGCGCCTTCGTATTTTGATCCGGTGCTGAGCAGGAATGGGAAGTGGGAGCAGCAGAAGGGCTATTGCACGGATGTGTACTTTCGTGAGGCCATGCGATTTATTGATGACAATCGAACGAAGCCGTTTTTCTGTTATCTGCCGACGAATGCTCCGCACACGCCGCTGCAGGTGGCCGAGGAGTTGGTGGAGCCGTTTCGGAAGCAGGGGCTCGATGAGACGACGGCGAAGATCTACGCGATGATCAGCAACGTCGATCAGAACATTGGGAAGCTGGTGGCGCATCTGAAGGAGCGGAATCTTGAACGCGACACGATTCTGATTTTCATGACCGATAACGGGCCGCAGCAGAAGCGCTTTAATGACGGGTTGCG
>CANGVB010000157.1 GCA_947456995.1 Bryobacteraceae bacterium
AACGCAACCCCACCCAGGCCGCCACCAATATCAAATAAGAAGCTTCTACGTTTCATACTTCACCTCAGTCGACAAACAAAAACTCATTCGTATTCAGCAGCAGCCGCGCCAGATTCGCCATCCCGTGCTTGGCCGAGTAATCGCGATAAAGGCTCAACTCTTCCGCCCGCAAATCCCGCCCCAGCACCAGCCGCCCAGACAGCCCAACATCATTCCCAACGCGAGCCGCCAGATGCTCCGCCATCCGCAACATAAACGGGTTATTCCACATCGCCAGCGCCTGAATCGCCGTAAGCGTAGTCGATCGCTTCGGAGTCTGCACTGACGGGTCCGGGCAATCGAGCCGCTCCATAAATGGGTCCGGCACACTCCGCACCACAAAGCGATAGATACTCCGGCGGTGCCCACCCTCGGCGTCAGGGTCAAACTTCGTATAGTCATAAATCGGCGAGTGATCGTCTTTAAACCCAAACATCCTCACCCCCGGCCCACCCATCTTCAAATCGAGTTTCCCCGCAACAGCCAGTGCCGCATCGTGAACACTCTCGGCATCAAGCCGCGTCCGGTTCATCCGCCAAAGCAAGCGGTTATCGGCATCCACCTTCGCCGCTGCCTCGTTGTGGGTCGACACCTGCTGATAAGCAACACTGGTCACCAGCAACCGGTGCAACTGCTTGAGAGATCCCTTGGCCTCATCTCGAAACCAAAGCGCCAGCCAGTCGAGCAATTCCGGATGCGAAGGCAGCGACCCCATCTTCCCAAAATCACTCGGCGAATCCACCAGCCCAACACCAAAGTGATGATGCCAAACCCGGTTCACAATAGACCGCCAGGTCAGCACGTTCTTCTCATCAGTAATCCACTTTGCCAGCGCCGCCCGGCGCGCCCCTTCATCACCAGCTTCAAACACGGCATCAAGGCCCGGCACGGCCCGCAACGCCCCCGGCACCACCAGCTTGCCCGGCGAATTCACCCCGCCACGATCCAGCACATGCACTGGCCGAGGCTCGAGCGACGGCCGAAAATTCCCAACGCGCGTAAAGAAACCAGCCCCCGAATACACAAGCTTCGGCGCAGGCAACAGCGCAAGCCGCTCATCCACACTCTTCAACTCCGCCTTCAATCCATCAATCGCCGCATACGTTGCCGCCCCCACCAGAACATCCACCAACTTCTGCCGTGCCGCCCGATCCACCACCCGGCGAGCCTCAAGCGTCTTCTTCTCGAGTTCCTGAGCCGCATCCTTCGGAGTCCCCAGATGCGCAAGCAACAAACCCGCATCCTGAATCCGGTCATCGAGCGCCGCAATCTCAACACTGGTCGCAAACTCCACCTTGTCCAGATGAGGCTGCAACCGTTTCTGAATCCCCAGCTTCTCGATCATCAAGGCGCGACGCTGCGCACCCACCGCCGGGTCCTCGTCATAAGGGCGATCCGCCCGATCCACACCCGCAAAAACCGCCTGTAAGCGGTAATAATCCTCCTGCGGAATCGGGTCAAACTTATGGTCATGACAACGCGCACAGTGCGCCGTCATGCTGGAAAACGCCGACACCGTCGTCGCCACCATATCGTCCCGGTCCAGCACGCGGGTCAGCTTCTTGTCAGTCGTACCCTCACGCAATTCCTGATGCCCGACAAAATCCCACGGCCCCGCCGCCAGAAACCCCGTCAATTCAAACGCCCTCGGGTCTCCAACATTCAGCACATCCCCGGCAAGCTGCCGCCGTACAAACTCACCATAGGGCAGGTCCTCATTAAAGGCCCGAATCACCGCATCTCGGTAAGGCCACGAATTGGCTCGAGGCTTGTCCTTGTCATACCCATGCGAATCCCCGTAATGCACCACATCCAGCCAATGCCGCGCCCAGCGCTCCCCGTAGCGTGGCGAAGCCAGCATCCGGTCGACAAGCTTCTCATAAGCCGCAGGAGAACGATCCGAAACAAACGTTGCCACATCTTCCGGCGTTGGCGGCAAGCCAAGCAAGTCAAAACTCAAGCGCCGAATCAACGTCACGCGATCAGCCGCAACAGAAAAACTCAGCCCCTTGGCCTTCAGCTTCTCAAGCAAAAACGCATCTACCGATTTCAAAGAAGACTTCCCCAACGGCCGCAAAGACCACCACGCCGCATCCTTTGTATCGTTCTTGGCACCCTCGGCAATCCACTGCCGAATTGCCTCCACCTGAGCCGCCTTGAGCGGCCCGCCCACCTTCGGCATCCGAGGCTTCTCCCCCACCACTGCACGTAGCAAAATACTCTCATCCGGCTTGCCAGGCTCAATCAACCCGCCCTCAACCAGATCGGCATAAGCTCCCAGGCTCACGTCTCCAGCACCATTGCCCGAGGCATGGCACATCACACACCGTCCCGTCAGGATCGGCTGAATCGTCCGCTCAAAACTAACAGGCTGCGCCAGCACTGCGCAGCCCGTCACAACAAATAGGAAAAGGCCCTTCACGGCCATCAGAATATCAGGCGTGCGCCTTCGCGCTTTTGCCGGTCAGCGTCTTGAGAATCGTCACTGGCAAAGTAACAACTTCCCACACCAGCCGAAGCACGCCGCCAACGGCAATCCCAACCAGTCGGAACGGCAGCAAAATCAGCCACACCAGCGGATAGAGCAGCAGCGCAACAATCGCCAGCGGCCAGCAAACCACAAAGAGCAGCAACCACAAAATGAAAGTCAGCATCGCATCACCTCTATCCATAAATACGAAAGGAGGGCGAACCAGGTTCACCCTCCTTGTCGATTTAGTTTTTGATCGGCCCTACTGCTTGACCGCAATCACCGTTCCCAGATTCTGCTGACTGGGTACAGATTGCAATCTCACCAGAACAGAAATACTATTACCCGGCGGGACAACATCCGGAATTTTCACGTTCAACTGCCACAAGCCAACAAAGCCTGGCCCAAGGCCAGAAAACTGGACATCGGATGCAGCAACAGACCGCCCATTAATTACGACATCCGGCTTTTCGCCTTCAGCAAGGGGGCCGCCCGGTGATGGTTGTCCATCGGCTGGTTGATTAGACACAAGACCAAGACCAGTACCGTATAGCTGAATAATCTGACCACGTGCAATCGGATTGGTTATGCTATTCACCGTATTATCTTGGTTAAGCGCTGAGATCTGACCGCGCCCATTGGCAGTAGCGGTAAAGAATCCAGGAGACACCTGCGTTACAGGAGTGAGGCTTGAAGCCAGCACTTGCCCTGTCGACCTTTTCACCACAGTGATGTCTGCGTTGGTTCCCGGGGGTGTACCCCAGGGGACTTGATAGTTGATCTGTCCGGGGCTGACAAAGAAAAGTGGTGCGGGCCTGTCGTTTACCAGCAACTGCGTGTCAGCAAGTTCCGTCGGCAAGTTGGCAGTAGAAGCGACAACCGTAGAATCAGCAAAAGTCCCGCCCTGTGCATACGTCGAGGCGATCATTCCAGGGGCCAGATTACGGTTTTGCTGGTTGGCTCCATTCACACTTACCTGTGCCTGATAGTAGAATGCGATCCGATTGGAGAAATCAGACAAGATCAAGTTTGAATTGCTATCCACCTTCAAGTCCAACGCAAAAAAAACATCGCCCACCTCAAGGTTGGACCTTGAGGTAACCGACAAGGAGTCGTAAGAAGGAAAACGAATCGCGCGCTGGGCGCCACCGTTGGTTACCCACAGCTCTGCTGTTCGCGGATCAGAATGCACGCCCTGCGGTTGGTTAAAGCCACTGAGGGTAAGCGCTGGCGTCGGGTCCGTTCCAGCCTGCGTGATGCGGTTGTAGATATGTAAACGCTGGTTTCCACCATCCACTACATACATACGGTCATCTACGTCTACAGTCACGCCACGAGGCCCGTTAAACCGCTTCGCGTCATTGCTGGCAACCGTTGAGATCAGATCAGCTTGACCAAACACGGCCGCCGCTGCCTGTCCGTTGGTAAAGTCACCACCGTTGGGGCGCAAGAAGAGCAACACACGGTTGTGTGCATTGTCCGAAACCACCAGATGTCCCCCATTGGCGAACGCAAGACCAATCGGAGCACTCATATTACGCGGGCTTGCGTCGGTGATCCTGCCCGTAAAGCTCGACTGCCCCAGCACGAGATTCGGCACCAGATTAGCCCGGTTGTCGAAGGGTCGTGGATATCTCACTACTCTGCTATTGAGCGTGTCAGCAATGTACAAATCCCCGCGCGAATCAACTGCCACAGCATGCGGCAAAAACAGACCCGTCTGGTTGGCCACATTCTGGTTGCCGGTAGGCGAATTGATCGTCGTGCGGCTCATACTCACCTGGCCAATCACCAAATCAGCAGGTTGCCCCAACGCCACACTCCGTACATCGCGGTATCCCAAGACTCTGTTGTTCAAGGTGTCGGCGATATAGAGCGTATTGCCGTCAAGCGCAATTCCACCACCGCGATACTGACGATTCTGGAAGCTGCCTACAAAGAAAAACTCTTTGCCTTCCACCAGGTTTGGTGAATTCAAATCCAGTTCCAGCTGTCCAAACACCTTCGTTGCAGGATTCGTAAAGGGAGCCCCGCCAGAGATCATGAGAACCCTGTGGTTGTTTGCGTCCACCACAAAAAGATTGTTGCCAAAAGCAACCGCATCCACCGGCAGATTGAAGCCAGCCGCACTCGGTACTCGCAATCCACGGTTCGCATCTCCCGTAATAAAGTCAGGCTGCCCGATTACGTCGCGGGCTCTCGGAGAAATCGATGTGGGGGATTCTGGAGTCCACGTGTCAGGCAGGTCATAACGAACAATACGGTTGTTGCGCGTGTCTGCAACATATGGTGCGTTGTTAACGATGAAGATAGATTCAGGAGAGCCCAGAGCTGTATCGTTCACTGGGGTCAACGCAGGCTGGCCCTGAACTTGAAGCGCAAGTCCAAGAATTCGGTCTGCAGCCTGGCCGGTGCCACTCGGATTACGGAAAACCAGCACCCTGCCCCGTCCGTCGGAAACATAAAGCCTGCCATCGGTTGCAAACGCCACACCAGAAGGCAGTGCGAAAGTCGATTTGTCTCGCGGATCCGAATTCGACGTATTGGAGATGGCATTCAACTGCCCAAGAAACACGTCTGCCTCTGCCCCGAAATTTCCTTCCGTCAAGACACGGGCAGGGTATCGAATCACACGGTGGTTGCCCGAATCCGCAACCCATAGATTACCGGTGCCATCAAAGGCCAGCCGGATTCTCAAGATGTTGTTGAAGTCACTCAGAAAAAGAGAATTGGCAGCGGGAGTATTGCGTCCCCGGTTCGGCAGCCGCCCGGTATTTCCACCGGTCGCACTGCCGAAGGTCTCCTGCCCCAGAATCAAGTCAATCTCCAGAAGCTGATCTGCAGGTTGCGAAAATGGCTTCGGATACCGAACAATGCGATTGTTGTTCGTGTCGACGACATATAAATTTCCTTGCGAATCCACAGTCAAACCTGTGGGCTGATTCAGCCCGGTGGTAAAGGGTGTCCCCGGCCCGTTCGCTGAGCTCAAGAACCGGTCTCGCTGGCCAATCACCAAATCAGCAGGAGCTCCATTGGTAGCGTTCACCGGATTTCTCCAGGCCAGAACACGATTGTTCCCTGTATCGGACACATAGAGAATGGGCGGTGTCACAGTCGTATCGAGGGCCAGGCCTTGCGGGGTCGTTAATTCCCGCCCTTCCACAAAGTTCGGAGCTAGCGTTACCAACTCTTTTCTTGGCTGCCCAAGGACACGCGATGGAATCGGATTGAGCTGCACACTCGTCGGCTGCCCAAGCAAAACGCTGGACAAGGCTATGCCGTACAAAAATAATTTCGTTTTCATTAGATATCTTCCTCTATAGGACAGACGCGGGGAGAGTCCGTTTCTACCTTCTCTATCATCTCAGAAAATCAAAGACTCGCCCCGATAGCTAGCTATCGGCCCGGCGGCGGTTAGAATATAGACAATGATTTGGATTTTGTTATTCGCCGCAATCAACGCAGGCATCCTCGAAGAGGCCCGCGACCGCCAGGACTCCGCAGCCTTGTCCGCCCAGATTGCCAAGCTCTCCGCCGCAGCCAACGACGCCAAATCCAACTACAACCTCGCCATCGCCCGTAGCTTTGAAGCCGAAGTCGCTATGGAAAAAGGCGACAAAAAAGCCAGCGCTGCCGCAGCCGAAGCCGGCATCGAGCCCGCCCGCAAAGCCATCGCCGCCCAGGCCGGCAACGCCGAATACCACCGCATCCTCGGCACCCTCTGCGGCCAGATCATCCCGGCCAACGTCTTCGCCGGCCTCAAATACGGCCGCTGCGCCATGGACGAAGTAGCCAAAGCCATCGAACTCAACCCCAAATCGGCCGACAATTGGCTCTCCCGCGGCGTTGGTAATTACTACCTCCCGCCCTCCTTCGGTGGCGGTATCGACAAAGCGATTAGCGATTTCGACAAGGCCCTCGAGCTCAACCCCAAACTCGCCGACGCCCACCTCTGGCGCGGTATCGCTCTCCGCAAGGCAGGCAAAAACGCCGAAGCCCGCAAATCCCTGGCCAAAGCCCTCGAACTCAACCCCAAGCGCATCTGGGCCAAAACACAACTCGAGAAGACCCCGGCTCAATGAACTGGCGCGAGTCCTGCCTGCTCAGCACTGTCTTCGCAGTGCTCGCTGCCCTCGGCCTTTACTCCTTCCCCGGGCACAGCTTCCTGCTGAGCGACACCCAAATCTACATCCCGCTCTTTGAGCACCTCCGCAACCCCAGCCTCTACCCAAACGAACTCATTCTCTCCGGGGCCCACCTCAGCTACACCATCTACGACGAAGTCACCCTGGCCCTCGCAAGCCTCCTCAATCAGGATTTCGAAACCACCCTCCTGCTCTTGCAATTCCTCTTTCGCTGGGTCGGCTACTGGGGTGCCTTCTGGCTCGCTCGCGCCGCAGGCCTCTCCATCAGTGCCAGCGTACTCACCAGCGCCATCCTCTGGCTCGGAGCCTTTGTCTACGGCCCCGCCATCATCACAACAGAATTCGAGCCCGTCCCCCGTGGCTTTGCCGTCCCACTCATCGTCGCCTCGCTAGGCGCACTCGCCCGCGGCTACACCAACATCGCTGCCGCCAGCCTCGCCCTCGCCTTCCTCTTCCATGCCCCCGCCGTCTGGCCCATCCTTGCCATAGCACTCCTCTCAAAACACTGGCGCATCCTCGCCTACACCGCATCCGCCGCCCTGCTGCTCTTCCTCCTCGCAGACCAGCAACAAGGCGTGGTCGAAGCCCAACCCTTCTTCAGCCTCATCACCGATAAACACCGCGCCATCCAACAAATCCGCGCTCCCTACAACTGGGTCTCCCTCTGGCCCACTCGCTACTGGCTCCAGTTCTTCCTCACAGCCTCTCTCGCACTAGCCGCCTTTCTCCGTATCCGTACCCTGCTTCCCGCAACAGTCCAGCCCTACTTCCGCTTCATCCCCCTCATCGGCCTTGCCACCATGCCACTCTCCTGGCTCCTGCTCGAACAACTCGGCTGGGCACTCTTCCCCCAAATCCAGCCCATGCGTGCCCTCCTCTATTGCCACCTCTTCTGCCAATGGCTCGGCACTATCGCCGCCGCTCAAGAACTCAAAGAAGGCAAATGGCTCCGCGCCATCGCCTGGCTCATCGTCCCCCTAAGC
>CANGVB010000158.1 GCA_947456995.1 Bryobacteraceae bacterium
CTGCTTACGACTGGATTCCTGATGCGAATGGCGTTTCTCGATGCAATGCGCAATCAATCGATGCCCTCATTGGAAGAATCGTGGTTGAGCCTTTTACTGCCTCTGTCGTGGATCGCCATCCTGGGGATGGCGATCCATGAGGATACACCCGGGAATTCACGTGCTTACTGGGCGAGCTTACCTGTTAGATGGCAATCCGTTGTCGCTGCAAAACTGCTCTTCGCTGTTACGGCAATCCTGGTGCCTTACGGGATAGCAACTGGCCTGATACTGCAATGGCACGGCTTTGATTGGACTTCATATGCAGTCGAGCTAGCGATGAAGCAATTGCACGTCTTGACCATTGTTGTTTTGCCGGGACTAGCGATTGCATCCTTGTTTCGGAATTTGTCACAGGCGATTCTCGCATTTCTAGCCGCTGCTCTTTTTGCCGGAATCTCGATTGAAGGATCCGGGCTCGGGCTTACAAAAGATGAACTCATGCTTGTAGCTTCCATGATCTGGCTTGGGATAGGAGCAGTGGCCGTGACTTTGCTCAGCTACGCGAAAAGCGGCAGGATTGCTACCTGGAGTCTTACGGCAATCGGACTTTTTGGATGCCTTCTGCTGGCGGCGGGCTTTCCCAGGGGAGGTGGAATCACACTGCGACAAGTATGGGCGGGGACTGCAATTCGACCCATGCTTCGATTTGAAGATCCTAAGGTTGCTCAACCGATATTTACAATGCCTCGGGACGGAAGGGCAAAAGTGGTGCTCCCCCTTCTATCGGAAGGCTTCGACTCAAAGTTGGATCAAAGCTACCAGGTGGAATCATTAAGCCTGACTGGCGATGATGGCACAGCGATTGCAGCGCAGCCAGTGCGCGGAAAGCCAACAACTGTTGCGCTAGACGCCTACCAATTTGCCGACGGTAAGGGAAAGCCATGGCAGGTGTTGAGCTTTCTGCCCGAAACCTACAAAAAATGGAGTGGCCGTAGAGTTACCGTCAAGGGTAGAGCCTTGCTTCGGTTGTCCCGATGGGAGCAAAAAGTGGAAATGCCTCTAGGATCGCAGCTTTGGCTGCCGCAACTGGGAAGGTGCGCCAGCGAGAAGATCAGCGGGATTCAATACAGTGTGGCCGCACGGCTCACTTGCCTCAGTGGCAGGCCGCTCAACAGTCCGGTAAAGGTTTATCTTGAGGACAAATCGATCACGGCTAGCCCAAAACAACATTTTCTTCAGGACCACAATAAATTGGCCTTGCTTTCGCCTGTTTATCGTTCGGAGGTCTACTTTTACGAAAACCAGACGGCGGCCGGAGATTCGCATGTGGAAGGCAACCAGCCCTCAAAAGCCAAGCTTGTGTTCACTTCTTCGCAAAGTTTGGGAAGCGCCTACATAGACTTTGAGTTTCGCGGCGTGGACCTGGACAGCTACTTCGTAAAGCCCTGACGTGCCGAGAAGTAGCGCTCGATCTGATCGTCGAGCGAGATAAAGGGCAGAATACCGGTTTTGTTGAGACGGGCATTCTCAAGGGCCGAGTACTTGGGCCTGCGGGCAGGAGTGCGATACTCGCGCTCGTTGGTGGGCTTGAGCTCTGGGCTGAGGTTGGCCTTCTTGAAGATCCTGGCTGCATAGTCAAACCAGGAAATCGGTTGACCGCCGCCCGCGTGAAAGACGCCCGATTCTTTGCGCTCCACCAGATCGGCTGTTACACGCGCAAGCTCTGGAGCATAGGTCGGTGATGCGATATGGTCGTTTACGATACGCAAGGGGCCACCTTTGGTGGCAAGTCGGAGCATCGATTCGATGAAGTTGCCACCAGCCGTACCGACACCAGCAGGGCCAAAGACACCGGAAGTGCGCAGCACCAGGGCAGAATCGCAATAGGCCTGGGCGTAGAATTCCCCGGCGAGTTTCGAGACACCATAGGCGCTGATCGGGCGGACGGGGTCTTCTTCACGATAGGGGCGGCCCGCGGTGCCATCAAAGACATAGTCTGTCGAGAAGTGCACAAGACGAGCATCCAGCTGGCGGCAGGCAACTGCGAGGTTACGTACAGCAAGGCCGTTGACGGCGTAGGCTACTTGCGGCTCATTTTCCGCGATATCGACCTTATTGTAGGCGGCAGAGTTGAGCACCAGGTCGATTTCAAGTGACGCCAGTTTGGTTTCAAGCTGGGAGGTGTCTGTGATGTCCACATCAGTACGGCGAAAACTGTGGACGGTATGTCCGCGCTTGGAAAATTCTTGAACGAGTTCTACCCCGAGCTGGCCGGCGGCTCCAAAGATGGCTACTTGCATGATGGCAAATACCAGCGTATCAAGGCTTAAATTCGACGCTGATCTCGAGCAGGTTTTTCTCGTCGCCGGGTTGAGGGATTGGGCGGCAGTTGAGAACCTGGCCGCGGCTGGATTCTTCGGCTCCAGCCCATTCGACAAAGACGCCAACGGGAATCGGCTCTGAGGATTCGAATACAGCTACATTCCCGTCACGCTCTCGAAGTGAGACCGGAATCGACTTGCCGTTGTCGCTAAAGACATGCAGCGTTCTTTGTTTTGCTAGCAAGAAGGTCACACTGGTCTTATCGCCCAGCGCGAATCAAATTTCAGTAATTCTATTTAAGAGTAAAGAGGAGCCAGAGCCCGAGGCCAACCGCACCCGGTAGAAGCAACTCCGCCCATTGACGCCATCGTCGGTTTCCCAGGATGCCCCCCAAACTGGCAGACGGAGCCTTCGCCACAGGAGCTGCATCACCCAGACCGCGTTTAAGAAAGTCTGCTCGCAGCCTGTTCTTCAGCGGACTGGGTTCGCCATTCAAGATCTTGCGAATCTCGGCGCGTCCGCCACGATCGGCGATCAGAATGGTAGCGCTATTCATGCCGCGTGTAGAATCCGCCAGCTGTTTTCGAAGGGGTGCGGGAATATCTTCTGGAGCGCTGAAGACCTCAGTCTTATTGCCAATCGAGATATAAACGGTAGTTCGCTTGATGGTGGTCAATCGCCCACTCCTACAAGACCAAGAGGACGCAGGCTGTCACCAGCCTGATCGAGAATTACCTGGATAAAGCCCAGCGCGGCGCGGCTCAGGGCCTTGTCTTTGCGATAAATCAATCCCAGACGCCGGATCATTTGTTCAGGCCCGAGCGAGAGCGTAACGAGCTTGCCAGCAGCTACTTCTTCACGGCAATGCGATGCGGCAAGGAAACTGATGCCAAGACCGGCCATCACGAAGCGCTTGATCATTTCAGTTGAGTCGAGTTCCATTGAGACTTGTAATTGATCTTCGACTGGTTCGAGCCAGGAGTTTAGTTTGGCTCGTGTTGTTCCGGTTTTTGGCAACAACAACTGGAAGGGAGCGATGTCGGCGGCAAGTACCTGCCGCTTGTCGCTCAGGGGGTGGCCCTTGGGCACAATGATGCGAATCTCGTCGGAATGAATTTTGACGATCTGACACTTCTTGGCATCTACCGGGAGTTGTGTGATGCCGAAATCAGCCTGGTTGTCCTGTACCGCTTGCAGCACGCGCGAACCGTAACTTCGGTCTACATGCAGCTGAACATTGGGAAACTGCTCTTTATACTCGCTGAAGACCTCGGGGAGTACGTAAATACAGGTGGCTTCATTTGCGGCAATAATGAGCTCTCCGCGTGGCACGCGTTCGAGTTCCTGAATGGATTCCTGGGCACGGCGGCGGAGGTCCAGAATTTGTTCGGCGTATTCTGCGAAGATTCGACCTGCGGGAGTAAGGGCGATGCGGGTACCGAGGCGCTCAAAGAGATTCGCGTTCAGTTCCTGCTCGAGTTGTCTGACCTGGGCGCTGATTGCGGGCTGTGTGCGAAAACACGTCTGTGCAGCTTTAGAGAAACTCTTGAGCCGGACAATCTCCAGAAACGTATGCAATTGATCAAGATCCATGGGGTTCCTGGGGCTAAATTTGCAAGGTTAGCATCTTGGAGTATAGCATTTTATTATGGGTCCTATCAGCAATGCGCTGTAGGTGTTGCGGTGACTGATATCGGGAATTTGAATTCCCAAGCTCTTGAAAGGAAAGAGCTTGACGGCTTGCAAGCGAAATGCCATGATCACATACCTGAGAGTTTTTCATCGAGTTTCCTGCTGCATTCTAGTGCTTTCGGCACTAGCGCTTGCTGGCGATGCGACTAACGTCACGCTGGTAATCAACGAGAAATCTGCCTTGTCCAGGCGCCTCGGCGCATTCTATGCATCCTGGCATGGTCTAAGCCCCAAACAGGTTTGCCGCATTTCGACAATCGAAGATGAGACCATCCCTCGCGCTGGCTACGAGCAGCAGATCTCAGCACCAATAAGTGACTGTCTGCGTCGTAGTGGCCGCACCGAGTCGACGTTCTACCTTGTTTTGACTCAGGGAATCCCGATCCGAGTCCGTGCCGAGGCAAAAAACGATGGTGCAAGCGTCGATAGTGAATTGGCCGCACTCTACCTGGAAATGCATGGCGTCAAAATCCGGCGCGAGGGCTGGATCGACAATCCGTTTTATCGCAGGAGAGACCAGGCATTCAGCCATCCCGGCGTGCCCATTTATCTGGTGACTCGTCTGGCTGGCTACAGTTTTGAGGATGCACGAAAGGCAGTGGAGCACTGCCGGGGAGCCAGAAATATCGGCCGTGTGGTGTTGGATCTGAAAGCGGACAACGACGAGGAAGGCAATTCCTGGCTCAGAAATGCAGCCATCCTCTTGCCAGAGCCAAGAGTCGTCTTTGAGATGACGCCCGCTGTAGTCGTGGCAGAGAAGCAGGTGATCGGCTACGCGAGCTGGGGCTCAAACGACAGCGCGCGCAAGAGCCGCAAGAGCGGCATGGAATGGTTGCCAGGTGCAATAGCGACAGAATTTGTCTCCACCAACGCTCGCACCCTGAAGATGCCGCCCTTTAGCTGGACTCTCGGAGATTGGAAGAACCCCCTGACCCATTTTGCCCGCAGCCCCCAGTCGATGATTCTCGACTACGTCTGGGAAGGCGTCAGCGGAATCTCGGGCAACGTGGATGAGCCCTACCTCTCGCAAACCGTTCGCCCCGATCAACTCTTTCCCGCTTACCTTTCCGGACGCAACTTAGCCGAGAGTTTCTACTTGGCATTGCCCAGCCTTTCATGGCAAAGTCTGATTATTGGGGACCCTTTGTGCAAGCTCGAATAGCATCGATTGAAGACCGGGATTTACTGGTTGAGGTAGGACGGCGTACCTTCTTTGAAACCTTTGTCGGCACCTGCAGCGATTCCGACATGGATCTGTTTCTGGTGACGTCCTATGCGCCGGAGAAGGTGGAAGCCGAATTGAAAGATCCACTCTCCCGCTTTCTGATTCTGGAGGATTCACAAGGGCCATTGGGCTTTACCAGGCTTCAGGGCGAAGCAGAGGGCAGGGCCGAGCTGGTGCGCTTCTACATGGAGCAGCGAGCCATTGGCTCGGGCCATGCGCATACGCTGATGCAAGACACTCTTGATCTGGCAAAGCACCTTGGCTATTCGCAAATCTATCTCGGGGTCTGGGAGAAGAACTTCAGAGCGCAAAAGTTCTATATGAAGTGGGGATTCGTCAAGACTGGGGAAAAGATCTTCCTGGTGGGTACAGATCCGCAAGTGGACTGGTATTACGAACGCACCCTATAGCAGGCAGACAAATTCGGCCAGCACAGCATAACGATCCTGATCGGCATCCAGATGCAGCACGGGGAATTCCGGATTGAGCGGAGCAAGATCGATCGTCTGGTGGGCCCAGCCGTCCTCGCCCGATGTCGATTTCTGAGAATGATAAACCTTCAACGTGTAGCGGTTGCTGGACTCAGAACGATCTTCCACCAAAACGCGCTTGTTGTTGCGCGAGCCAGCGCCGAACTTGCGAAAGACACATAATGAGCCTGAAGGAACCAGCGGCTCCATGCTCCGGCCATACACTTCACACACAAACATGTCTTTGCTGAGGCGAAGCCCTTCAGGAGCTTCCACCCATTCGGTAATTTCGTTCGGGTCGGCAATCTGTTCGCCAAAGGCTCCAGCAGCAGAGCGTAAAGCATAGTGCGGGATATGCGTAATGAAGGGCTGCACCGGTGTTGCGACGTGTTCACGGTAAAGCTGGTGGAGGGTGAAATCGAGTGCGTTCGATTGCACTTCGTTTCGCTCACTGAGAAGAAAGACGTTCGACAAAGTCGATTCCAGCCATTCCATGGCACCAGTAGCACCCATCTCGTTGGACAACTGCTTAAGGTGAGTTTCCATGCCCGCTAGAATCTCGGCATCGTCGGCTGGGGCGATCTGGTGCCAGTCTCGCCGCAGCTTGACGCCGAGCTTCTCCGATTCGGCATCGTAGACAATGACCCCTGCTGGCTCTGCCGGCCGACCGGGAAGGGCGAGACTCAGAAGGGAGAATGTCATCAGGTATATATATCGTATCGGTTAAGGGTTGGCTGGATAATACCCGGATCGATAACGAACTTTAAGGCCCGGGATATTCGGAACCTCAACGCGAATCTTACGGAACGACTTGCGATCGTCGGTTGACTCCGGCACGTAACGAATGATGTACTGCGTGGTCACCTCACCCTGAATCGCAGCAACGGCGTTAAACATGCCCTTGGCAAGTTCAGCTCCGTAGCCTCCAGTACCCACCTTCAAGGCATAGTTTCCTTCGTCCGAAGGAGTAGAGAGATAACCTGAGACGTCCTTGTAGAGTCCTTCTAGCGGGAAGACCACACGGCCACCGGTTTCTTCAGCCAGACGCATCAGATTCTTTTCACCATCGGCCTTAAAGCCAAAAGCGACGGTGCTCATGCCGAAGATCGTTACCAGATTGCGCTGGGCGACTTCAAGCACTTCCTCGAGACCCTTCTTTGAAGCTGAATCGTGGCCATCGCCGATGATCACGATAATGCGCCGGGGCTCAATCGGTTCACCACGCACGAGCTTGCGGTTGGTACAGGCAAGGTAGAGAGCGTCGTAGAGTGCAGCGCCGCCGCCGGGCTTGATCTTGCGGAGCTTCTCCTGAATCTTGTCGGGAGAACTGGTGGTGTCGACGCTGACTTCAGCTGTCGTTGAGTAGGTAACGAGATAGCCGGAGAACTTCTTCGGGCCTTCCTGCGGCAGGAGTGCGAGTACAAGCTCTTCGGTAGCTTCAGAGAAGGTCTTCCAGTGCAGCCGGTTCAGATTGCTCATATCGAGCAGAAAGCCAACCACCACTGGTTGCTCACGCTCGGCATTGAAGTAGGAGATTTTCTGCTCTTTGTTCTCGTCGAAGATCCTGAAGTCTGATTGCTTCAAGTCGCTGACGAACTTGCCCTTCTCATCGGTGACCGTAATGGGTACGATCACCTCGTTAACCGAGATGGAGAGATTGGGAGTTTTTGTCGCCTGGGCGGCCTCTAAAGAAGAAAAAGGAGCACCGTTTAGCAACGCCGGTCCCACGAGCATAAAGTGACGGCGTGAAGTCATATCTTTTGGAACAACTTCTATTGTAACGGCGCTCCGTGAAAAAGGGTTACCTATCGTTGCACTCGGCCGGAACCGCCACCCTTGATCAATCCCTCCACCTCTTCCCGCGTAAAGCGGTTGAAGTCTCCAGGGATCGAATGCTTCAGGCACGATGCCGCCACCGCAAATTCCAGC
>CANGVB010000159.1 GCA_947456995.1 Bryobacteraceae bacterium
ACCGCACTCTCTACCTTCAGGACAAACCCACCGCAGTAGCCTCCGCCACCTGGATCAAAGGCAATCACAACGTGAAATACGGTGGCGAGTATAAGTTCGACAACTTCACCAACAGATCCACCGGCAACGTTGCCGGCACCTACGACTTCAACGTTGTACAAACCTCAATGCCAGCCCTGCAGGGCGTCCCCCTTCAAGGCGGCAATGTCGGCTTCGCCTACGCCAGCTTCCTGATGGGCAACGCCAACACCGCTTCGGTATCCAATCCGCAAGACCCCCAATACCGCCGTCCCACCTGGGGCTTCTTCATACAGGACACCTGGCGTCTCACCCGCAAGATCACCCTCGATTACGGCATGCGCTACGACTATCAACCTGCCTCGACCGAACTTCACGATCGTGTCTCAATGTTTGATCCAACACTGCGCAACCCCGCCGCAGGAAACCTTCTCGGAGCCACCCGCTATGCTGGCAATGGTCCCGGCCGCTGCAACTGCGAGCTTTCCAAAACCTACCCTTACGCATTCGGTCCCCGCATCGGCGTCGCCTACCAGTTCGCACCCAAATGGGTTGCCCGCGCTGGCTTCGCTGTCAGCTATGCGCAGGTCGCAAACTTTGCCTACATCGGCGGCGGAAACTCCCTCGGCATGGGTTTTAACACCATCGCCTTCTCAAACCCGGCCTTCGCAGAACCCGGCGCTGTCCTGCGCAACGGTCTCTCTTACAACGTGGCAGACTTGACCGTCGCCAGCTACGACCCCGGCATCCGCCCAATCGCCGGTCAGATCAATTCCCCGCCCGCTCTTGTCGATCCCAACGCCGGGCGTCCCCCGCGCATGGCCAACTGGAACCTCTCACTCCAGCGCGAATTCGGTTCCAACCTCGTCGTTGAAGCTGCTTACGTTGGCAACCGCGGCGTCTGGTTTCGGGCAGACGGTTTGAATGACTATAACGGCCTCACCGACGCCCGCCTCAAATCCTTCGGACTCGACATCAACAATGCCGCTGATCGTGGACTTCTCAATTCACCCATCAGTTCAGCAGCCGTCACTGCACGCGGCTTCAACCGCCCCTACGCTAGCTTCGCCGGCACAAACACACTGGCTCAGGCCCTCCGCCCCTTCCCCCAGTTCGGCGGCCTCGGCAGCCTCTGGGCCCCCCTCGGCAGCACCTGGTATGACTCACTCCAGATCAAGGCCACCAAGCGCTATTCCAAAGGCCTCACCGGTACCCTCGCCTACACCTGGTCCAAGAACCTCACCAACGTAGAGAACCAGTCTGGCGGCATCGTACCCACAAACGACGTCTACAACCGGCCCAATCAAAAAGCCCTCTCGGTCAACGATCAACCCCAGGTCCTCGTAGTCGGCTTCAACTACGACACGCCCAAGTGGAACAAGAACTGGGCCACCAAAGCTCTCGTCAGCGGTTGGACCGTCGGTGGCATCATGCGCTACTCCAGCGGCTTCCCCATCCAGGCCCCTAACTCCAACAACGCTCTCGGCAGCCTCCTCTTCCGTGGCACCCGCTTCAACCGTGTCCCCGGCGAGCCTCTCTACCTCAAGAGCCTGAACGACGGTAAGTCCATCGACCCCTTCAAGGACCTCACCCTCAACCCCGCCGCCTGGTCCGACGCAGGCCCCGGCCAGTGGGGTACCGCAGCCGCTTACTATAACGATTACCGCACCGCCAGAAGACCCGATGAACAACTTTCTCTTGGCCGCATGTTCCGCATCAAGGAGCGTTACAACCTCAGCTTCCGCGCCGAGTTCTTTAATGTCTTCAACCGCACCTATCTGAATAACCCGGATAGTGGCAACCCCGCCGCTACCACCCAGCGCAACGCAGCCGGTGTGGTCATCGCTGGCTTCGGTCGCATTAACCCGGCCAGCACCTTCAACCCGCCCCGCAACGGTCAGGTTGTCGCCCGCTTCCAGTTCTAAGAGCAATGTGCCAAAGCTATCCGCCGATCAAATCGCAACCATCATCAGTAGCCTGATCGCGATAGCTTTGGTTCTCCTCGGTATCTGGTGTATCCAGCGCAAACTCTATTGGCCACTCCTGCTGATCCTGCCGCTACTGGCAGCCTCGGGAGTGGCCATTTACTATTTCGCCTTCTACCGCTTCACGCGTTTGTTTTAGTGAACGCGACGCAGTTTATCAAGCCCATTCATCGCCGCCACCCGGTACGCTTCAGCCAGCGACGGATAGTTGAACACGGTATCCCGCAACAACTCCATCGTCCCGCCAGCCATCATCACCATCTGGCCGATGTGCACCAACTCCGAAGCCCCATCCCCCAGAATATGAATCCCCAGCAATTGCCGCGTCTCGCAGTGAAAGATCAGCTTCAGCAAGCCGGATTGATCCCCTGAGATCTGCGCCTTCGCCACTTGATCAAAGTGCGCCACTCCAACCTCATACGGCACCTTCTCTGCCGTCAGTTGGGCTTCATTCTTACCCACCATCGAAATCTCAGGAATCGTATAAATTCCAAACGGCAACAAATCGGGCCGCGTATCCCGCTTCAAACCAAACATATGGCAAGCCGCCATCCGCCCCTGCTCCATCGATGTCGAAGCCAGCGACGGGAAACCGACAATATCGCCAGCCGCATAGATATGGGGCACGCTGCTCTGAAAGTATTCGTTCACCGCGATCTTGCCGCGTTCCTTCACTTGAATCCCCAACGCTTCCAGATTCAATCGATCCGTATTCGGCTGCCGGCCAATCGCATAAAGCAACGCTTCCGCCACCAGCGTCTTCCCGCTCTCAAGCTTCGCAATAGCCCGCAGCGGCGCATCCTCCGGCGCCTCCACACTCACCACCTTTTCACCCATGCGGAACACAACCCCACACCGCCGCAATTCATAAACCAGCGCTTCGGTGATCTCCTTGTCCACATGTTCGAGCAACCAGTCCCGCGCCTCCACCACAGTCACTTCGCTTCCCAGCGCCGCAGCCATCGAGGCATACTCGAGCCCAATCACACCACCACCCACCACAATCAGCGACTTCGGAAAATCCCCGCGCGTCACCTGAATGAACTCATCGGAATCATAAACCTGCGGCGCCTCAAACGGAATATCCGCCCTGCGCGCAGGCCTCGTGCCACAAGCCATCAATACAAACTGGGCCCGGTGGCTGCTAACACCACCCTCAGAATCGACAATCTCCACCAGATGCGGGTCGGCCGTAAATCTTGCATGCCCGTTTAATACCTCAATCTCATGCCGCTGCAACTGATCCTGCACCACGGCAAACTGGCGCTTGATTACCTCCTGCACCCGAAACATCAGATCCTCAATCTGGATCTGCGTCTTCACCCGATAACCCTTACCGTAGAACGACCGTTGTCGAAATCCACTCAAAAACAAAACCGCCTCACGCAGCGTCTTGCTCGGAATTGTGCCGGTATGCAAACACACTCCTCCAAGGTCGAAGTTGCGGTCGGCCACAGCCACCCGCTTCCCGCTCTTGGCGGCCTCTATCGCCGCATGATGTCCAGCCGGTCCACTCCCAATCACCAGGAGGTCAAAGTCGAAAACGTTTTCTTGCATTGGGTTCCTTAAGTAATTCTAACGTCCAGAAAAAGAAATTCCCTAAAATTGCAATCCGTTTCCACAACAAGCTACGTAACAAGATCACGAAAGGAGTACAAGCACACGCAAATGCGTAACGTACAATCAGTAATCGCCGCTGGCCTCGCCTTAGTACTCGGCATGCCAGCCACCAACACCCCACTTCAAGCCGCCAACCATCGGGAGGCTCCGATCACGGCACTCGATCACAAAGCAGACATTACAGACTTCTTCGCTTTTGTCAGCTACAACGGAAGCCAGGCCGCCAACCAGCGTCCTACCAAGGCCACCTTCATCCTGTGTGTCGACCCCCTGCTCGAACCTGCCAATGGTCCCAACTACTTCCCCTTCGATTCCGGAATCCTCTACGAAATCAAGATCGACAATAATCACGACGCCGTAGAAGACATCATCTTCCAGGTCCAGTTCGACACCGAACAGCGCCTCCCCAGTCTCTTCACCACGATGGCAGGAGCAGGCGACGGCATCAAAACTCCCGCCAACTCCCCGGCACCCATCGCCCCCGGCACCCTCCTCGTTCCCCCGCAGATCAAAGACTTCGATAGCCCCGGCCTCGGCCAGCGTCAGCCCTATCGCATCACCATGATCAAAGGCGGCAACGCCACCACTTTTACCAACATCGGTGGCAAGCCCCTCTATGCCGTACCCGCCAACGCCGGCCCCCGCACGCTCGACTACCCGGCCCTCTACAAAGCAGGTACCTACTCCCTGCCCAACGGCATCAACGTCTTTGCAGGCACCGTAGACGACCCCTTCTGGATCGATCTCGGCGCCACCTTTGACACCCTCAACCTCCGCACTCTCGGCTCCGGCATCCCCGCCGTCCTCACCGACGACGAAGACAAAGCAGCCACCAACTTCGCATCCGACACCGTCTCCGGCTACGGCGTCAATGCCATCGCCATCGAAGTACCCATCGAGATGCTCACCACCACCGGCCGTGTGGAAGCAGCCACCGTCCCCGCTGCCACCATCGGCGCCTGGGGCACCACCAGCCGTCCCCGCCTCACCGTCCGCCGCTCACCCAATCCGCTCACTGCCGTCGGCGACCTCCGCCAGGTACAGCGCATGGGCCAGCCCCTCTTCAACGAACTCCTCATCGGCACCGGCTCCAAAGACAAGTTCTCCATGTCCCAGCCCAAAGATGACGCCCAGTTCGCCAGCTTCGCCCTCGACCCCGTCCTCGCCCGCATCGTCAACGCAGCCTACAACGGCGTCGTCGCGATTCCCAACGCTCCCCGCGTAGACCTCGTCCCGCTCGTAACCTACGCGCCGCCAATCGCCGCCCCTGGCACCCCAGGCGGCCCGATCGCCGACATCCTCCGCCTCAACACCGGCGTACCTGCAACTCCTCCAGCACAAGCCAACCGTCTTGGCCTCATTGCTGGCGACGCTGCTGGCTACCCCAACGGCCGCCGTCTCATGGATGACGTCACCGACATCGCACTGCGCGTCGTCGTCGGCGGTGTCCTCGTCACCGGCTTCAACAAGTTCCCCAACAACAAACTCGGCGATGGCGTCAACGTCAACGATGCCGCCTACAAAACCGAGTTCCCCTACCTCGCTGATTGTCCTTCCGGACGCGACCGTCGTCACCTCGATCCAGGTGAACCCGGTGGCGGCCCGATCAAATAAGAAACTGCCATGAAACTTGCACTCCTCGTTTCAATCCTGGGCGCATCCCTCTGCGCCCAGGAGGCAGTCCAATATGATGCCCTCAAAGTCCAGGCTCGCAACTACATCGCCCAGGGCAAACCAGAGCTCGCGCTCAAGATCGCCGAACCCCTCGTAAAGAAGGCACCGGACGATATCGACATCTGGTACACCGTCGCCCAGGCCAATCGCCTCCTCGGCAAAATCGAAGCCGCCGAAAAAGCCACCCAGTGGATGCTCGACCTTCGCCCCGAAAATCTCAACGGCCAACACGAAGCCGCCCTGCTCCGCGAGATCTTCAATGATCTCCCCGGCGCACTAGACCTTCTCAATTCTGTATTTCGTGCCACACCAGTATCGAAATACACCGAACGCGCCGCCCTGCTAAACGACATCGCGCGCATCTTCGAAAAACAAAATCTCAAAACCGACGCCGCCCAACTCCGAAAAGAAATCGAAAGACTGAAAGGACTCGAAATCGCCAATGCAAAAGCTACTGCCATTCCTGATCATAAGTAGTCTCTACGCGCATGACCTCTACCTCATGCCCCAGAAATTCCGCCCCGCCGCAGGCGAAGCAATCCTGATCTCGGCCCACACCGGCGACAGCTTCCCGCTCTCCGAGCAGCCAGTCGATCCTGCCCGCCTCACCAGCCTCCCCGCCAACGAATGGCGCATGCTCGGCAAGGCCACTCACGCAACCACACAGGTCCAGGCCGGCAGCCAGTACTTCGGTGTCTTCACCAAGCCCCGCTTCCTTGAGATGGAACCCGCCAAGTTCATCGACTATCTCAAAGAAGAAGGCCTCACCACCCAACTCGAAGCCTACAAATCCATGACCGGCAAGAGCCGCGAAATGTACTCGAAGTTTGCCAAGACCTACGTAGTCGCAGGCCAGTCCACCAACAACTTCGCCAAACCCCTCGGCCTCAAAATCGAAATCGTTCCACAAGCCGACCCAGCCAATCTGAAGCCCGGCGACGAACTCCCCGTGCAGCTTCTCTTCGATGGCAAACCAATCGCAGACATCCAGATGGAAATCGCCACCAGCCGCGACCCACGCACCAAATCCGTCCTCACCAAAGCAGGCCGCACCGACGCAAAAGGCATGCTCAGCATCCCCGTTCCCAGCTCAGGCAAGATCCGTCTCCACGCCGTCGCGATGAAGCAGGTGAAAGCAGAAACCCACGATTGGGAATCCTACTGGGCCAGCCTCACCTTCGAGGTGTCAAGCGCTACCCCCGTCCAATCCTCTAACCTAACGAACAGGTGATCGCTTTTTTCGCAACCCTCTTTTTGATTCCGGGCTCCCACGAGCTCGCCACCCCTGGCCCGGTCAGCATCCCGCTGCCCGGGCCAGACCACATCCACCTTCGCTGGAAGTCCCTGCGCTCTTCCGGCTACTGGGAACCACCCACCCTCAAGCTCCCCTTCGCCGGCACCTACTGGGTCAGCGCTGCAACCAAATCCAAAGTCCGCACCATCCCCGCCGCCACCTTCAACCAGCTAGTGATCAACGACGGCCTCACCATGGTCCAGCAATACCGCAAGCAGTACAAGCAACAGAACGAACCCGGCCGCATCGTCACCTCCGACTACGCGAAGACGATGATCACCGTCGGCCCTCCAGAGCCGATAGCCCCAGTCGAACTCAACCTCCCCATCGAATTCATCCTCCGCTACCCGCAACTGGTGCAACTGAATTTTCGCGGCCAGCCCATCGAAGGCATTCAGATCAGTCTCAACGGCAAACCCATCGGCATCACCAACGGAGCCGGCCAACTTCCCCTCCCCGTACTCAACTTCTCAGCCAAACTAACCGCAACAGTAGTAAGAGCCTACCCCGACCCCGGCACCGCCCCCTGGGAATTCTTCAACGCCAGCCTAACCCTCCCACCCCTAAGCAATCGTCAAGCCGCCCTCGGCAACGGTCACCTTCCCGGTTACGAACTGGTATGCAATCATGAATCGAAGAGGTTTGCAATGAATGCTGTAGAGTTCGAGACAACCATAAATGCTGCAGGACAAATTGACCTCCCTGCCGAACTCGCTGGCGACATTCCGGCAGGTCAGAGTTTAAAAGTGGTCGTCATGTGGGAACCAGGCTCCACCGATTCGGAGTGGCGTTCCTCGGGGCGGCTTAACTACGAACAGGCATACTGTGACGCGGATTTTGTTTACGAGCAATTGATAGCTGCAGTTCCAGGCCGCTGAACTTGTCTTGATCCGAAAGTAGTTTCGTCAGACTGAAGGCGCGAAGATCCAGTCCCAGCCCCTAAGCCAGCGTCAAGCCACCATCAACAACCGTCAACTGCCCCGTCACAAACTGGCTAGCAGTTAAGTAAAAAACAA
>CANGVB010000160.1 GCA_947456995.1 Bryobacteraceae bacterium
CAAACAGAAATCTGAAATAATCTTTTCGCAATGACCATACGCAGATTTCTCCTTGTCCTGTGCTGTTTTTCGCTGTTTGCCCAGCAGGATGGCGGAACGATTTCCGGCACCATTACTGACCCTCAGGGGGCATCGGTTGCAGGGGCAAGGGTGGACGTAATTCAGGTAGATACGGGTGCGAAGTTTCGCGCTACTACCAATGAAAGCGGCAACTACACCGCACCTGGACTTGCGGTAGGCCGTTATGAAGTGCGTGTGGAGCAGACAGGCTTCAAGAAGTTTGTCCGGTCAGGGCTGACGTTGCAAGTTGGACAGAACGCACGAGTCGACATCCGGCTTGAGTTGGGGCAGCAAGCCGACACTGTGACAGTAAGCGCGGAGACGACGATGGTGGACACCGGCAGCGCGACGCTGGGGCAAGTGGTGGATAACCGGCGCTTGCAGGAGCTACCGCTCAACGGCCGAAGCGCTTTGGCCTTCACGTTTCTGACTGCGGGAGTTGTTTCGAACTCGGGGCCCGCGCAATCCGGCTTCGGCGACCGCGGCATCGCACTTTCGTCGGTGAGCATCAACGGCGGGCCGAACGCGCTGAACTCGCAGATGCTCGACGGCAACAATAACACCTTGAGCTATGTAGGTGAGGTTTCGATTCCGCCAGCAGTGGATGCGGTGGAGGAATTCAAGGTACAGAGCGGCCCGATGTCGGCGGAGTTCGGCTTTACCGCTGGTGGGGCGATCAATCTGGTGACCAAGTCAGGCACCAATCAGGTGAAGGGCACTCTTTATGAGTTTCTGCGTAACGACAAGATGGATGCACGCAATACGTTTGCACCGGTAAGACTGCCTCTGCGCTACAACCAGTTTGGTGGCGCAGTGGGTGCGCCGATCGTGAAAAACAAGCTCTTCGGCTTCATCAACTATGAGAAGTACTTACTGCGACGGTCTTCGCCGCGTTTTGCGTCGGTGCCGATTCAGGAATGGCGCGATGGTAACTTCTCGAACCTGCGCACGGCCGCGGGTGCATTGATCCCTGTTTATGATCCTGCAACGACGATCCAGAATCCGAATGGAGCCGGGCTGGTGAGGTCTCTCTTCCCTGGCAATGTAGTGCCGTCGAGCCGCTTTGATAAGGTGACGCCGAAGATCCTTGCCTTCTATCCTCAACCGAACAAGGCACCGATCAACAACTTCACGCAGCAACAGAACTTTCAGGACGGCAACCCGTCACGCATCGACTGGGAGCAATGGAACGGCCGTGTGGACTATCGATTGAGCGACCGCCATAGCGTCTTCGTACGCTACACGCAGGCGCAACATGACCCCTTCAACACCAGCATCTTTTCAGACCAGACCGTCGGGGACGCCCGCGACGACAACCAGACCAACCGCAACGCCGTAGCCACCCACAACTTCACCGTATCTCCAAACACACTCAACAACCTGCGTGTTGGCATCAACCGGCAGGCCTTTACGTTTGCTTCTCAAAGTTCGGGCGACTGGTCGAGCAAACTCGGGCTACCGGCCAACATGGTAGGCATCGCTTTCCCTCAGATGGATTTCGGGTTCGGAGCCATCGGCGGCGGAGCGCTGGGCTTTCGCAGTTCTTTGAACTGGGACATGCAGGAAACTCTTACGAAGATAACCGGCAATCACACGATCAAGCTGGGAGTGAACTTTAGAACTCAGCAAGGTAACAACCAACAGGGCACCAATCTAGGAGGCAGCTATAACTTTGGCGGCCTCACAACCAACCCGCAGATACCCGCAGGAACAGGCTCCTCGCTTGCTCAGATGCTGCTCGGAGAAGTGGCAAGCGCTGGCGCGCAACGCGTCAGCGGCGCCTCCTTTGCCGGCAATAGCTGGAGCGTATTCGTACAGGATGACTGGAAACTCACTCGCCGTCTGACCCTGAATCTGGGGCTGCGCTGGGACTGGCAGCAACGCCCGATCGAACGCAACGACGGGCAAATCAATTTTGATCTCACACAGCGTGACCCCGTCAGCGGGCTGGCCGGAGTGATGGTGTTCGCGGGCAAAGGCGGGCAGCCTCGCTCATTTATGGAAGAGAGCTATCGTGATTTCGCGCCTCGCTTCGGTTGGGCTTATGACTTGACGGGCAAGGGCAAGACAGTTTTGCGCGGAGGCTACGGCATCTTCTACCCGAGCATTTTCTGGCGTCCGTTCTTTGGCAACACGCAGTTTTTCTCCACATCCAATACGAACTATGCGGCGCTGGCACCTGGCAGAAGGGCCTTCCGGTTTGAGGATGGATTGCCATTCGAGCCTATCGGTGTACCAGGAACTGCAACGCCAGTTGGCGCGTTGCTTGGGCAAGGGATTTCGATTCGCGAGAAAGAGAGCCCAACGCCGATGACACAACAGTGGACAGCGTCGCTGCAGCATGAAATGGCCGGATGGTTTTTCGAGGCTGCCTATGCAGGTAACAAGGGCAATCATTTTGCGTCGAGCAGTTACAACATCAATCAGCTTTCGATTGACCAGCGCCGTCAGCTTGGACGGTCGGCTCAGGACATCGTAGCCAACCCGCTGTCAGGCCGAGTGCCTGGAGGGCTTGGTGCAGCTACGGTGACGAGAGAGCGGACGCTACTTCCCTTCCCTCAGTATCAAGGGATCAGCGTTCTGAATCCGCTGCTTGGCAACTACAACAGCCACCAATTGCAGCTGACCGTCAGGCGCAATTTCCGGTCTGGCCTTTTTGTAAATGTGGCCTTTACCGGGGGCAAGAAGATGAGTGACAGCAACCTGTCGCCGACCAATGATTTCGGCTTTGAGGCTACCGGGGAATCGGGCGTTCAGGATGGTTACTTCAATCGTCAATTGAACCGGTCGCTCGACCCCAATGATGTGAGCAAGCGCATGGCGGTCACACTGCTGTATGAGTTGCCTTTTGGCAAGGGCAAGAAGTATGGCGGCTGGCAGGTGAACTCGATCGGAATCATGCAGACGGGTTTACCGCTGATCATTCGCGGGGCTAACAACTTTGTTTCGGACCGGCCGGATTCGACGGGCAAGAGCGCGAAGATTGATGACCCGACGCGAGCAAGATGGTTTGACACAACTGCCTTCTCAAACCCAGTAGAGTTCTTTCTGGGCAACGTTGGCAGGACGCTGCCTGACGTGAGAACACCGGGAACGATGAACTGGGATTTGTCTTTGCTCAAGAGCACACGGATTCGAGAACGGTTTAACTTGCAGTTTCGGGCGGAGGCGTTCAACTTCATGAACACGGTTAACTGGGGTTCACCGTCGGGGAGTTTTTCACCGGGACCGGATGGCAAGAATATTAGTGCGACCTTTGGCGCGATCTTCTCGGCTCGTGATGCGCGTGTGGTGCAGATGGGTTTGAAGTTGCTGTTTTAGGAGAGTCATGAAATTTCTGCTGCTGATTGTTGCCTTGTCGTTGCTCGCTGCTCCCCCTCAGGGGCAAGATGTGCGGGAGCTCGACTTGTCTTCGCGGTTGGGTGTATTGCCGGAGTCGGGCAAGTTTGTGGACCCGGATTACTATATCTGGTGTGGCAGTGCGGTGCGTGGGGATGATGGCAAGTATCATCTCTACTATTCGCGCTGGCCGAGGCGGCTTGGGCATTATGCCTGGGTTACGCATTCTGAGATTGCACATGCGGTTGGGGATTCGCCGGTGGGGCCTTTTCGGCATGTGGGGGTGGCGCTGAAGGCGCGCGGTAAGGAGTTTTGGGATGGGCTTTGTACGCACAATCCGACGATCCTGCGGATTGGTGCGAAGTATTATCTCTACTACATGGGGAATCGGGGCGATGGGGTTGAGATGACTACGCTCAACTGGACGCATCGGAACCAGCAACGGATTGGCGTGGCAGTTGCTGAGAGCCCGAATGGACCTTGGCAACGCTTTGACCAGCCGGTGCTTGATGTGAGTAGTGACCGTGAGGCTGCGGATTCACTGATGACTTCAAACCCGAGTGTTGCGCGGAGACCAGGTGGTGGAGTGCTGATGATTTACAAGGCGGTGGGGCAGAAGCGGCCTTTGCCTTTTGGCGGACCGGTGGTGCATTTGACAGCTACTGCTGAATCTCCGACGGGGCCGTTTGTGAAGCAGAACAAACCGATCTTTCTGGCGGCGGGCGTGGACTTTCCGGCAGAGGATCCGTTTGTCTGGTTTGACTATGCGGCGCAACGTTATTACGCCGTGGTGAAAGACAATGCAGGACACTTTACGAAGGCTGGCAAGTCTCTTGCTTTATGGGAGTCAGCGGATGGATTGGACTGGAAATTGGGGAAGCATGCGCTGGTGAGCCGTACGGAGTTACGGATGCCGGATGGGAGTGTTCGTCGAGTGAATTCGCTGGAGCGGCCGCAATTGGTATTCAATGCGGCGGGTGAGCCGGTTGCGTTGCTGGCGGCTGTGGATGAAGATGCCAAGCGTGGGCATTCTTATAACGTTCAGATCCCCATACTGCCTCGCTAATTGTGAAAGAATCAAAGCGAAATGATTCGAGGGTTATTCGTTTTTAGCTTTGCCGTTGGACTCTTTGGGCAGGGGCCTGAGTTTAACCGGCAGGTGCGTCCGATTCTGTCGGATAAGTGCTGGACCTGTCACGGGACTGACGCGGCGGCTAAGGGTATCAAGTTACGGCTTGATAAGGAAGAGTCGGCTCGGGCGGCGCGGTTATTGATTCGGGACCGGATCGTAGCGAAGACGATGCCTCCGAAGCATGTTGGGAATCCTTTGAGTGAGGGTGAGATAACGACGCTGAGCCAGTGGGTTGAGGCTGGTGCGCCCTGGCAGATGCATTGGGCTTATCTGCCTCCGGTGCGGGAGGCTGGTGGGAGTATCGATGGGTTCGTTCAAGCGCGGTTGAAGAAGGAAGGATTGAAGCCAACGCCTGAGGCTTCACGGGAGACTCTGATTCGCCGGTTGAGCCTCGACTTGACGGGGTTGCCGGAAGCGCCACGGAATGAATCTTATGAAGCGACGGTGGACAGGTTGCTGGCCTCGCCTCGTTTTGCAGAACGGATGACGGCGCGGTGGCTCGATGCGGCTCGTTACGCCGATACCAATGGCTATCAGACCGATGGCGAGCGGGTGATGTGGAAGTGGCGCGACTGGGTGATCGAGGCCTTCAACAAGAACATGCCGTTTGATCAATTCATTGTGGAGCAGATGGCTGGAGATCTGTTGCCGAATGCTAATTTGTCGCAGCGGATCGCTACCGGCTTTCAACGAAATCACCGTGGGAATGGTGAGGGAGGCATTGTTGGTGCGGAGTATCTGGCGGAGTATGCGGCCGATCGGGTAGAGACGATGTCGACTGTTTTTCTGGGATCGACAGTTGGGTGTGCGCGCTGCCATAACCATAAGTACGACCCGTTTGCGCAAAAGGACTTCTATCAGTTCTTTGCTTACTTCCACAATATTGGGGAGCGGGGCCGGTATTTCAAGTACGGCAATACGCCACCGTTTCTTCATGCTCCTACGCCCTAGCAGGAGGTGAAACTGGCGGCTCTGCAGAAGGCGGTGAAGGTTGCTGAAAGCAAGCTTCAGAAGGGTGATTCGAAGTGGAAGCCGACGGCGGATCTGATTCCTCTGGAGAAGGCGGCACCTAGTTATACCGACCGGTTTACTGTCGCAGGGCAGATGACCATGAAGGACGGAGTGGTGGTGGCGAAGACGGTGGCCGGGGATGAGCCGATGGGGTTTGGCTTCCTTGTTACGAAGGGTCGCTTGCAGGTGAACCTGGTGCAACGGTGGCTCGACGATGCGATTCGGGTGGAGACAGAGAGGGTGTTTGCGCCCGAGGAGACGCACCATGTTGCGTTTACGTTTGATGGGTCGAAGCTGGCGGCGGGGCTGAAGGTTTATGTCGACGGGAAGCCCGAGAAGCTCCGGATTCTGGTGGATGAGTTGAACCAGGATTTTGTGGTGAAGGAGCCGATTCGGGTTGGAGCGAAGGATGCCAAGATCTTTGGCCGTGTGTTGCCTCAAGGTGAGATTGCGATTTTGGCCGGGGTTGCTACGGGAAGCGAAGCTTGGACTGAACTGGCGCAGCGGCAGAAGGAGCTGGATGCGTTTCTCGACCAGATTCCGACCGTGATGGTAATGCGTGAGACTGGGCAGCCGCTGGAGGCTCATGTTTTGATTCGTGGTGCCTATGACCGGCCGGGTGAGGTGGTGCAGCCGGGTGTGCCGGCAGTGCTGGGTAAGATCCCGGATGGGTTGCCGAATAACCGGTTGGGGCTTGCTCGGTGGCTGGTGGATCGTAAGAATCCGCTGACGGCGCGGGTAACTGTGAACCGGTTCTGGCAGGGTTTGTTTGGTGTTGGGCTGGTGAAGACGAGTGAGGATTTTGGGGCCCAAGGGGAGTGGCCTTCGCATCCTGAGTTGCTCGACTGGCTAGCGGTTGAGTTTATGGATAGCGGCTGGAATGTGAAGAAGCTGATCAAGACGATCGTGATGTCGGCGACTTACAGACAGGGTTCGCAGATGAGCCCGGAGTTGCTGGCTCGGGACCCGGAGAACCGGTTGCTCGCGCGCGGGCCAAGGCTGCGGCTGGATGCCGGGCAGGTGCGGGATCAGGCGCTTTATGTTTCGGGCTTGCTGGTGGAGAAGGTGGGTGGGCCTTCGGTGAAGCCGTATCAACCGGCCGGGCTTTGGAAGGAGCTTTCAGGCGGGGTTGATTATCAGATGGATCAGGGCGAGGGGCTGTATCGACGGAGCCTATATACGTTCTGGAAGCGGACTTCACCGCCGCCTTCGATGGCGAACTTTGATGCGGCGGGACGAGAGACTTGTGTGGTTCGCGAGTCTCGCACGAATACGCCGCTGCAGGCTTTAAACCTGATGAATGACGTTACCTTCATTGAGGCTTCGCGGAAGCTGGCTGAGCGGGTGATTCACTCTGGTGAGGGATTTGCGTTTGGCTTTCGACTGGTAACGGGGCGTGCGCCGAATGCGCAGGAGCTGGCAATTCTGGATCGGGCTTATGCACGGCATTTGGCCACTTATCAAGCTAGCCCGGATGAGGCCCGGAACCTGTTGGCCCATGGGGATTCTCCTCGAGACACAAAGATTGATGTGGCGGTGCTGGCGGCCAATACGATGGTGGCGAGTATGATGTTGAACCTCGATGAAGGGATCACACGAGAATGAGACGGCGAGATTTTTTGAGTACTGCGGCGATGGCGAGTCTGGCTGGTGCGCAGACGCAGTTTGCACCTAAGGCGAAGCGGGTGATTTATCTGTTTCAGAGTGGTGCGCCTTCGCAGATCGAGTTGTTTGATCACAAGCCGGGGTTGGCGAAGATGCGCGGTGTGGAGCTGCCGGATTCGGTGAGGCAGGGGCAGAGGTTGACCGGGATGACGGCGACGCAGACGAGCTTTCCGCTAGTGGCTTCGCAGTTTGAATTCAAGCAGCGCGGGCAGAGTGGGGCCTGGGTGAGTGATCTCATGCCGCATGTGGCCAAGATCGCTGACAAGCTTTGTTTTGTGAAGTCGATGCATACCGAGGCGATCAACCATGACCCGGCAGTGACGTTCTTTCAGACGGGGTTTCAGTTGGCGGGGCGGCC
>CANGVB010000161.1 GCA_947456995.1 Bryobacteraceae bacterium
CGTGATGTGAGCGAGATGGCGAAGCTGGTGGGGCAGAAGATTGAATGCCGCATCACGAAGTTCGATAAAGAAAAAGAAGACGTGGTGGTGGACCGCCGCGTGTTGCTGGAAGAAACCTCTGTGCAGCGCAAGCAGGAAGCGTTTGCTTCGCTGACCGAAGGTACAGTGCTGAAGGGCCGCGTGCGTACGCTGACCGACTTTGGCGCCTTTGTCACGATTGGTGAAGTGGATGGACTGTTGCACGTCAGCGACATCAGCTGGACCCGCGTTAGCAAGCCTTCGGATGTATTGAAGGAAGGCGATGAGGTTCAGGTAAAGATCCTGAAGATCAATGCGACGACACGCAAGATTTCTCTCGGCATGAAGCAATTGCAGCCTGAGCCCTGGGTGGCTGCGGCTGAACAGTTGCAAGTGGGACAGCGTGTTAACGGTAAGGTGATGCGGCTGGCTGAGTTTGGCGCATTTGTTGAGTTGTTGCCTGGGATTGAAGGCTTGATCCGGATGATCGACCTGACCTGGGACAAGCGGATTCGCAAGCCCGAAGATGTAGTGAAGGTGGGCGATGTGGTTGAGGTGCAGATCCTCGACATGAAGCCGACCGAGCGCAAGATTGGTCTTGGACTGAAGCAGTTGGTGGAAGACCCGTGGGCAGCAGCCAAGGCGAAGTATCCGATGGGTACGGTGGTGGAAGCTGCGGTGACCGATCTGCAGACCTTTGGTGCGTTTATCGCACTGGGGCCTGGGGTTGAGGGCATGGTTCATGTGGCCGATATCACTCGCGAGAAGCGCATTGAGCATCCGAAGGATGTCTTGAAAGTGGGCCAGATTGTGAAGGCTGTGGTGACGGAGTTTGAGGTGGATCGCCGCCGCATTCGTCTGAGCATCAAGCAACTTGAGCCGACCAGCGCTGATCACTTCATCGCAGAAAACGCTGTGGGTGATCTGGTGACGGGCCGCGTGAGCGATGTCAACAACAACAAGATCAAGGTGCAGCTGGCTGAGGGCGTAACGGGTGTTTGTACGTTGCCCAAGGCGCAGGGTGGTAGCAGCGAGAGCGCTGGCGGCGGCGGCAAGGTGGATATTTCCTCGCTTGGTGCCATGCTGAACGCACGCTGGAAGGAAGGCACCGGCAGCGATACGGACAAAAATCAGGTTCGTGTCGGGCAGATCCGTCAGGTGAAGATTCTGGCGATGGATCCGGAGTCTAAGCGCATCGAAGTAGCACTGGTCGACTAGTTCACTCATTTTCTTTCGCTATTTGCGTTACGAAATGCGACCTGAGCCGTCGAACCAATCGGTGAGCTCTCAAAATACAGGGCAGGCGGCGCTTGCGGCACCGCTCCGACTGCCTCTTACACAAAAGTCTATGGACGAAGCCGCACTGATTCGCGCCGCACAGGCCGGTGACCACGAAGCCTTCGAGAGTCTGGTGGTTGCATACGACCAACAGGTGTTGCGGCTGGCGTTTAATCTGCTTCGATCCAGCGAAGAAGCCTACGATATTTATCAGGAAGCATTCTTGCGTGTACACAAGAATCTTTCAAAGTTCCGTTTTGATTGCAGCTTCCACACCTGGCTTTATCGGATAGTCACCAACCTTTGCCTCGATGCTTTGCGCAAGAAGAAAGTGCGTAAAGAAGAGCAGGCCGTTATTGAAACCAGCGACGGGCCGAAGGATCGTCTGGAGCTGGCGGCGGAAGATCGTGCTGAGCTGGACCCGCAACGAAAACTGTTGAGCCGTGAATTGCGTGAGCGGATTGAGGGTATACTGGCTGGGTTTACGCCGCGCGAGCGTATGGTGTTTGAGATGCGGCACTATCAGGGAATGCGGCTGCGTGCGATTGGGGATAGTTTGGGGACTACCGAAGAAGCTGCAAAGAATTGCCTGTTTCGGGCTACGCAGAAGATGCGGGTAGCGCTTGGGGATTTTGTATGAACTGCGACCAAGTTACCGAGAAGGTAGAACTTTACGTTTTTGGCGAGCTCGACTTTCACGATGAAGAATTGTTTGAAGCCCATGTTGGCGGGTGCGAGCATTGCAAGGCCTTGGTGGAAGAGCATCGGGCGATTTTGCGGTTGATGAATGAGGTTGAGGCCGAGGCGCCGCCACTGTTGTTGAACCAGTGCCGGCAGGGGTTGAAGCGGACCTTGGCAGCCGAGCAGGCCAAGCCCGTGGGGTGGCTGGATCGGGTTCGCGATTTGGTTCCGGCCTGGCCCGTGTTGTTGAAGCCGGTGTTTGGTTGCGCGATGCTTGCGCTTGCGTTTTACGCGGGGCAGCAGGCGGAGGAGCGCAAATCGATTTCAGCGGCTGGTTTCCTGCCTACGTCGCGGATCCGGACCATTCAGGGAACTGGCAATGGCATGGTGCAGATTGTGCTGGAGGAGCCGCGCCAGCGGATGATCGAAGGGGCGTTGAGCGAGTCTGGGATTGAGCAGGCGTTAATGGCTGCGGCAAGGCAATCGCCCGACCCGGGGATGCGGCTGGAGAGTGTTGACCTGTTGCGGAACCGCTGCAATCGGGATGATGTTCGCAAGGCGATGTTGCAGACGCTCGAACAGGCCGATAGCCCGACAGTGCGTTTGCGGGCTCTTGAGGCGTTGCGGCCTCACTCGAATGAGATTGAGGTGCGGCAGGCATTGTCGCGTGTGTTGTTGAAGGACACGAGCCCGAATGTTCGTGTGCAGGCAATCGATTTACTCGTTGACCGGCCTCCGGCGGAAATCGTTGGGACGCTGCAGGAGATCATTCGTCGTGATGAGAATGATTATGTGCGGGCGCGGTGTCTGCGTGTGTTGAGCCAGATGCGTGCGTCGCCTGGCGTGTTTTAGGGGGATGCCGTTTCGGCACTCCATTGTTGGGCATGATTGAGACGATCCAGTGATGAGCCCGTCGATAAAGGTATGAAGATGCAAACTATGATTTTTGCCGGCACGTTACTGCTGGCGGGTTTTTCTGGCCAGGCTGATGCTCAGGTTGTTGTTGGCGGTCAAGATGAGGTGATTTATCTGGGTCAGGTGAATCCGCCGCCTCCGCCTGCGGCACCGGCTGCTCCGTTGGCACCGATGGGCGAGTTGGTGCGGCTGATGTCCATTAACGGTAGCTACCTTGGGGTTGGAGTCAGAGATGTAGATGGTGAGCGGAAGAAGGCGCTGAATCTCAAGGAAGAACGTGGCGCTGAAATCACCAGTGTCGAAGATGATTCGCCGGCAGCCAAGGCTGGGCTTAAGACGGGCGATGTTGTGATGGATTACGCTGGGACCCGTGTTGAGAGCATGGAGCAGTTTATCCGGATGGTGCGAGAGACGCCCGCTGGTCGCGAGGTGAAGATCGGTTTGATTCGGTCTGGGTCAGTAACTACGGTTACGGCCAAGCCTGAGAATGCTCGCGCCAAAGCAGGGCGGACCCTCAGCATCGCGCCGATGGCACCGATCGACATTCGGGGCTGGGTGGGATCGATGGACAGCCCTCGCGCGGTGATGTACTGGAAGAGCAGCAGTCTGGGTGTTGAAGCCGAGTCGCTCGATAATCAGCTGGCCGAGTTCTTTGGAGTGAAGCAGGGAGTACTGGTTCGCTCTGTCGGTAAAGAAAGCGCTGCCGAGAAGGCTGGCGTTAAGGCTGGCGATGTAATCGTTAAGGTCGAAGAGACCAAGGTTGGCTCACCGAGAGAAGTTACCAGCGCAGTTCGCAGTGCCCGGTCTTCGAGCAAGACGGTCAACCTGAGCATTGTTCGAGACAAGAAAGAAGTGGCTTTGAAGGTGGCCTTTGAGGACGAGCAGCCAGCGGCAGCTCCCCTGCCCCGAAGCCGCTCTGTCCAGAACAAATTCCAGGATTAGTGAGCAGCTGGTTAGAAGCTAGCTCTTTTGTGCGGCCCTTTCGAGCTTCATCAGAAATTCCACTTCGGGTTTCGGAAGCGAAAGGGCCGCAGAAATTTTTGTGCTGGACTCGCCACGCTTCACCATCTCGATTGCCTTGGCCTTGGTTGCATTGCCCCAGAGCGTTGAGGCTGATGCGGCGGCTGATGCCCGCAGGGGAAAAGCCACTTCTGCGCGCAGCGGCACTCTTGGGGTGAGAATCGTTTCTTCTTTCCGGACGGTTTGAATCCAGTTGCTGCGTTGCTCGTTCAATTGAAAGCGGACTTGTTCGATGTCTCTCTGCCAATTTTGTTCGCTGCGACGCGCTTCCATCTTGATTTGCAGTGTCAGATAGAGCGAGGCGAGCAGGCCAAGTGCGAGAAAGATCATTGCGATCTGGGTTTCCATTTGTGTCTCCTAGTTCACGGTGCGGAGCCGGTCCTGGCGGCTCACGATCTGTTGGATACGAACGCCGTAGTTGCCTTCGACAACCACAACCTCGCCGCGTGCAATGACGCAATTGTTGACAATCACCTCGACGGGCTCTGTCACGGCACGATTCAATTCCACGATTGAACCGGAGCTAAGCTTTAGTACTTCTTTGAGTGGCACCAGCGCGCGGCCGAAGCTGACGCTTACCGGCAACTCGACATCGAGCAGAAGATCAAACTGCGAAGTGTTGGTTGGGCTTTCTGCCGGCGCGCTTGGGCTCTGTGCGGCAGGCGCTGGAGAGGGAGGCGGCTGCAGAAGTTCAGCCAGTAATTGAGACGAAACCTGAACCGAAATCTTGGCCTCGCTGTCGCCCATCGGGAAGCGATAGCCCCATGAGGGGGCGGCAGGGTCAGAATCGGCACCAACGGCAGTGCTGTCTGTCTCCCATTTATTGCCAGCCATGCCTGAGAGATCGGGGCCCCAAGAGGAGGCAGCCTGGGCCATCGTTTCGGTATAGGTGCTCTCGAGCGTTGGATCGTCAAAGGTATCGACCCCGGCCGCTTCGAGAATCGTTTTGCCGAGCAGCTTCCAGTCATCAGGTGCGGCAAAGATACGCAGTTCTACCTGTGGAGCTGCCGAGTATTTTGCAGTCCAGCCAAGCAGGTCTCCAGACGGCACTTCCAGATCTTGAATGAGCAGGCAACGCTGGGTGTTGCCCGTCATTGCTTCCATCGCCTGGGCAAGCCGAGTCGACAAACTCTCTTTGAGCTTGGAAAGTACCTCTTCTTTGGTAAAAGCAGTCTTCATGGCAGCCTAGGCGCCCTTGACTACAGGCCAGCGCTTTTCAAGGTAGGAACGCAAGCGCAAGACAGCCTGGCTCTTGAGCTGGGAGATGCGCGATTCATGTAAATTTACAACTTTCGAGATCTCGCGCAATGTCAGTTCTTTCTGGTAGTAGAGGCTGAGCACGGTTCGCTCGATTTGAGGCATTCGCTGGATTGCCTCGGCCAGGAGACGCTCCAGCTCAGAACGCTCGACCAGGTTGGAGGGCCAGTTTTCTTCCTTGTCGGCAATGAAGCGGAGCAAGTCTCTGTTTTCTTCATCGCTTCCGCCGGATTCGAGACTACCGAGATTCACACCGCGCACTTCAACTAGCCAGTCGTGATACTCCTGAATCGGGATGCCCAATTCTGAGGCGATTTCTTCTTCGCGTGGGGCTCGCTTCAGACGCTGCTCAGCCGCACAGATGGCTGCTTCAATCTGTTTTGCTTTTTTTCGTTGTTGCCTTGGGGCCCAATCCAAACCACGCAAGCTGTCGAGGATGGCACCGCGAATCTTGTACTCGGCGTAGGTTTTGAGCTTCACGTTCAGGGTGGGGTCAAAACGGTCAATCGCATGGATCAAGCCAAGGATTCCCGTTGAGACGAGGTCTTCCAGGCTCACGCTCTCTGGCAGCCGTTCGTGAATGCGACGGGCGATGAGGCGGACCTGGGGCAGGTGTTCGAGAATCATTCGTTCTCGATCCTCCGCACCTGCTACGGTTTGTGTTGGGGAATAGTACATTTCTTGGTCAGCTCCGATCGATGGCTCTTGCTCGCGTCTCATATTTGGTGCGCCTTCATGGTGCTGGTATCCTAGGCAGCGCTGGATTTCGGCGTGCCTGAAATCCTGGCCTGGGGCTCAGATTCGTTGCGGCGGAATCGGGCCAGGATCGCTTCAATTGCTGTGCGGGCAGAAGCGTTTGCAGCTACTGCGGCACTCTTTTCTTTTTCGTTGTAGGAAGGAATCGATAGCGCCGCAACGGCGAAGCCTTCTTCGGCCACAGGCACGGCAGTCATTGCGGCGGCCTGCTCAACTACCTTGCCGGCATCCTGGAGATCTTCGGGCACTGCGCGACCGGTACCGCACCAGCGGATGGTCAGAGTGCTGAGGTCCTTCATTTCTGGAGCGGCAAGATCCATTCGGGCCTCGTCGAGGTGAGTTGGCAATAGATACTCCGGGCGGAAACGTGAGTAGGCTTTGCGGCAATTGGTGAGGTAAGTCGTGGAGTAAGTTGCAGACAGAACCAGATGGATTTCAGGCCGGGCCAGGGCTTCCATGGCGTATTGTGTCTCAGCCGAAAGCACTTCGTTGCCTTCGAGCGCAGCTGTGTCGACAAGGATCAGGTCTGCGTTTGCAAACTGCTTCAGCGCAGCCTGGAATCCTTCCTGGCTATCGACTTCGGTAAAGGGGATCCCGGCAATTTCGCAATAGGAGCGGACAAAATCAGTACCGCCGACCCTTCCCGAATCCCAGCTCAAAACTGCTGGAGAAAGCCCCAGGGTGAACTTGGAATGGATTGCAATTTTTGAGCAGGCCGAACTTTTGCCAGCCCCGCTCGGGCCAACCAGAAACATGACCCGGGCTGGCTGGATCGAGGCTTGTGCCTGCACAATGCGGGCTGAGGGAGCAGGCTTGGCTTCGATTGCTGGTTGCGCGTCGGGATTGTCTGCCACTGCGCAAACAACCTCATATTTGCCGTAGTGGCGAAATTCGGCTGGGGCTTCGCGAGTGTTGAGAATGAGCGCATCTTCGCCCATCTCTTTACCGGCGCTCTGCAGCGCCACGTCCATCGAATCGGCATAGAAGGATTTGATTTTCATGGTCGTTTCTCTTTCGCCTAGATTTGACCTAACGAGGTGACGTGAATGCCCGATGCGATTTCAGAATGGGAAATGACCGTCAGATTCGGGAATGTCGATTCGGTCAACTGTCTCAGAAAGAAACGTGCGTTCGAACCCGTCAGGATCACGCCCGAAGCCATTGGGTTTTCAAAGGCCTGTTTGAAACGGGAAAGCAGATCGCGGACGCGGGCTGGAGGTGCAGTCAGGTTGCTGTTGAATTCGCCATGCTCGACCGAAGATTCGAGCTCCTGCTCGAGTTCTGGGTTGAGAAGCCAGGCGTTGAGCTCGGTTCCAGCGCTCAGAAGCTGCTTGGTGATTGTGCGGCGGATGGCCTGCCGGACAAACTCTGTAATGAGGGTTGGGTTCCGTGTCATGGCCCCGCCTTCGCTCATGGCTTCCAGAATGGAAACGCCGTCCCGGATTGAAACTCGTTCTCGCAACAAATTCTGCAATATCTTCTGCACGGTACTCAATGGAAGCAATTTGGGGACCAAATCCTCGACCAGCTTTGGAGTCTCTTCAGCGACACGGTCGACGTAGCGTTTTGCGTCCTGTCTGGTGAAGATCTCTGAG
>CANGVB010000162.1 GCA_947456995.1 Bryobacteraceae bacterium
ACCAGCACAGCAGGCTCACGCCCACGGCGACGAAGCCGATCAGGAGCCAAGGCCCCAATTGAAGGAAGAAAGGATTGGTAAGCAAGTTTGGCGAGGCAATCACCAAAAGGCCTCTTGTTGGGCGGCCACCTTCGTCACGGGAGGGAAGAAATGTCCGCATGGAGACCCAGTAATTGAACTCACCGCTTGAAGCACTCAGCAGATATGGCCCGGCACCCATGCTTGCTAATACTCTCGCCGGAGGTGGCGGGCCCTCCCAAGGGCGGCCGCGTCCCGGTGGCGGCCCGACGACCATCCGCTCTTTGAGTTCGGGTGGCAGATTCAACTTTGGGCCGGCCACCTGCTCGCCTTCACCCCGGTACAGAGCGAAGGTAACTCCATGAGCTGCACTGTGGTCGGCAAGAATCTGGTTCCAGCTGGCTGCATCGCTATCTCGCATCTCGAGTGCGATGCTTCTCGTTTCTGACAGAATCCGCTCGCGAGCCGTTGTCATGAGGAAGCTTTCAAAATCCTGACCCAACTGCCAGCGGACGAAGGCCAGAAACATCAAGGCCAGTAAGGTCACGTTGCCCAAAGCAAGCAGGAGAATCCTGGTTGTCAGTCGGAACTTGGGCTGAGCGATCATGCATCGGCTCCTGACTTTTTCAATCGGTATCCGGCACCTCGGACGGTCTCAATCCAGCGAGGAGACTTTGCGTCATCGCCCAGCTTTCGCCTGAGCGATGAAATGTGAACATCAATCGACCGGTCAAAGACTTCAAAGTCACGCTCAGCAACTTCAAGCAACAACTGCTCCCGGGACTTGACTCGGCCAGCCGCACGACCAAGACTCAGCAACATGTCGAACTCAATCGGCGTCAGAACCAGTTGCTCACCCCTTAGTTCTGCAGTACGGGCCTCCACGTCGATCTTCAACTCGCCGACAACTACGACGCTCTCGGCTTGCATGCGAACCCGGGCATTCATTTGGCTGCGCCGCAGGACGGCACGAAGGCGCGCCAGCAGTTCGCGAGTCGAGAATGTCTTGGGGACATAGTCGTCGGCACCAACTTCGAGTCCGGCAATCCTGTCTGGCTCATCACCCAGGGCGGTCAACATCAACACTGGGATGTCACTGACGCGTCGCAGTTCCCGGAGCACTTCCATCCCGTTCATGCCTGGCAACATCACATCGAGGATGACTGCGGCATAGGGCATTTCAAGTGCTTTCTTGAGCCCGGCAGAGCCATTGTGGACAACATCCACTTCATAGCCAAGGGGAGTGAGATAGTCCTTGAGAAGCCTCGCCAGCTTCACGTCGTCATCGATTATCAACAGCGGAGTTTCGCTCATGCTCTTCCAGCCTAAGCTTAATCACTCCTTCGTGTAGTTTGTGACACTTTTACCCAACCTTTACACTTTTGCAGACGATCAACACAATGGCTTTACGCAGCGGGAGCAGAATCAGATCATGCGGAACACATTTACCAAGTTCGTCCTCGCCGCGGCAATCACTTTGCTACCGGCACTTAGCTATGCACAGCCTCCCGGCGGCGGCCGCGGTGGTGACCCAGAACAGATGATCGCTCGTCAGATGACTGCGATGAAGGAAGCTGTCGGCCTCACAGAAGATCAGGAAAAGGCCATCAAGCCCATCCTCGCTGAACAGATGAAGAAGCAGCGCGAAATGATGGAAGCTGGCCCCTCTGACGACATGCGCGAAAAGATGATGGCCATGCGCCAGGAATCGAACGCGAAGATCAAGAAGGTTCTGAAGGAAGACCAGATCGAGAAGTTCGACAAATTCCAGTCCCAGATGCGCGGACGTCGCGGCCCCGGTGGCCCTCCTCCTCCTCAGAACTAAATCAGCATGGTCTATCTACTGCTTCTCCTTGCCCAAGTCTCGGGCCTGAATACATTCAAAGGTCAGGTAACCGATCCATCGGGAGCTGCAATCCCCGGTGCGGTTGTGCGCATCGCCCAGGCCGGCGGCAAGGAGCAGCGGAAGAATACGGATGCCTCAGGCTCCTTTGAGATACGAAATCTTGCAGTGGGCAAGTACATCGTTCGCATTGAGAAGCCAGGCTTTGCTGCTTACCGGATTGATGACCTTCCCGTGTCGGGAGCAACCGTCTTCAACATCCAGATGTCGCTCGATGCTCAAGCCCAGGTGGTGAACGTGCAGAGCGAGATTCAAGGAGTTACGACCGACCCGCTATCCAACGCCAGTGCTCTTGTGCTGAGTGCGGAAGATCTGGCTTCATTCTCGGATGACCCCGATGCTTTGCAGGATGAGTTGATGGCACTCGCCGGCCCCGGTGCCGGGCCTAGCGGCGGGCAACTGTTTATTGATGGATTCTCCGGCGGCAAGCTGCCGCCGAAGTCTTCAATTCGCGAGGTAAGGGTCAATCGAAACCCATACTCTGCGGAGTACGACCGCATTGGCTTTGGCAGGATTGAGATCTTCACACGCCCTGGAACCGACAAGTTTCGGGGCGAAGTGCACTTTGGATTCTCTGACTCGTCCTTGAATTCGCGGAACCCTTTCTCGCCTACGCGTGCGCCATTCCAATCGAAGCTTTGGGGTGGTCGAGTTTCAGGGCCGCTGTCCAAACGGGCTTCGTTCTCCACCGACATTGAAGGCCGTAATGTGGAAGAGAACGCCATCATCAATGCCACGATTCTCGACGCCCAGTTGTTGCCGACGCCTTTCCGGCAGACGGTGATTACGCCGCAGAATCGCTTCAACATTACGCAGCGAGTCGACTATGCGATCAACACCAACAATACTTTGGTGGCTCGTTATAGCTTCAGCCCGACTTCGGCCGATAACCGCGGCGTCGGTGACTTTGCTCTGCCATCACGCGCATTCAACACCAGAGACACCGATCATACGGTTCAGATTACTGAGACAGCCATCCTCTCTGCACGCTCGATCAATGAGACCCGATTCCAGTTTTTGCGCTCAAATACTGAGCAACTGGGAGACAACACGCTATACGCTCTGAACGTTCAAGATGCCTTTAGTGGGGGTGGCCCACAGAATGGCGTCTCGACCACACGAGACAATCGCTTTGAAGTCTCCAACATGACGACGTATGCAATTGGAGCTCATGCCATCAAGCTCGGCGGACGCTGGCGCCGCACGGCTCAAGAGAATCTTTCACCCAACAACTTCGGTGGCTCTTACACCTTTGCTGGAAGCGTGGGTGCTGACGGGCAGCAGATCACTTCGCTTGAGAAGTATCGCCGGACGCTCGAGTATCAGGCACTGGGTTATTCACCGGCACTGATTCGCAGTCTTGGCGGAGGGGCAAGCCAGTTTACGATTAATGGCGGCAACCCCGAAGTGGGTGTGAGCCAAATGGACATTGGGCTATTTGGGACTTGGGATTGGCGCGTCACACAGCGGGCAACCTTCTCTGCTGGCATGCGCTGGGAAGATCAGACCAATATCTCGAACCACAACAACATCGCGCCGCGTGTTGGCTTGGCGCTCGCCCTTGATGGTGGAGGCAAGAAGCCAACCAAGACCGTTTTGCGGCTGGGCTCTGGCGTCTTTTATGATCGGGTGGACGACAACCTGACGTTGAATGCCCGCCGCTTTAATGGCATCAATCAAGTGAGCTATGTTGTGCGAAACCCCGACTTTTTCCCGGCGATTCCCTCCGCTAGTGAACTGGCTCCATTTCGGAATTCGCTGACGATCCGAAAGCTTTATGAGGACATCCGGACGCCCTATCTGATTCAATCTTCTGTAGGCCTCGAACGTTCGCTGCCGCGTAACTCCAATGTGGCCGTGAACTACATCTTCTCGCGTGGTGTTCACGTCTTGCGGCAACGGAACATCAACACTCCCCTGGGCAACGGGATAAGGCCTTATGGAGATACAGGCAACATCTTCCTGAATGAGTCCACTGGCTTCTCCAGACAGCAGCAGGTGATGACCAACTTCTCTACGCGACTGCGAACAGGCGTGATGCTGTTTGGGTATCACTCGCTCAATTGGGCGCGATCCGATACCGATGGCGGAGGGCCAGCCGATCCTTACAACCTGCTGAATGAGTATGGCCCGGCGCGGAACGATACGCGGAACCGAATCATGTTTGGCGGCTCGATCGCGGGTAAGTGGGGGATTAGCTTGAGCCCGATGTTCCAGTTCAATACTGGCTCGCCCTTCAACATCACAACAGGGCGGGATACCAACGGCGACACACTGTTTACCGAGCGTCCGGCCTTTGCCACTGATCCTAATGCGGCAGGGGTAATCCGAACCCGGTTTGGCAACTTCATACAGAACCCTGGGCCAGGGGACGTGATCATCCCTCGCAACTACGGACGTGGACCATCCAACTACTCGCTGAATTTGAGGCTTGGCAAGAGCTTTGGGTTTGGCCCGGAAACAGAGCGGGCAGGCAGGGCAATGCGTGCTGGAGGGGGAGGTGGCAGACGTGGTGGTGGAGGTGGAGGGCGTGGTGGGATGCGTGGCGGAGGAGGCATGGACACTGGCGCTAGTGGCACAAGCCGGAAATACACCTTGAACCTATCTCTGTCAGCACGCAATTTGCTCAATACAGTGAACCTGGCAACTCCAAATGGCAATATCAGCAGCCCGTTTTTTGGGGTGTCTACTTCGACTGTGTCAGGTGGAGGTTTCGGCCCTGGCGGCGGTGGTGGATCTGCGGCCAATCGCCGTTTGGATCTTTCGTTGCGCTTCAGCTTTTAGCCGCTTCGTCCCACAAAGCTAAGAAACGCGCGGGCAACTCGTTCGTATTCCCCACATGCGAGGAATCACTGACGAAATTCGGGCTGCGCTGCGTGGCTTGATTCACACTCCCCTGTTCACCTTTGTTGCGGTGGCTTCACTGGCACTGGGGATTGGAGCCAACTCAGCGATCTTCAGTTTGATTGATCAGGTGATTCTCAAAACCTTGCCCGTGGAGCGGCCGGGGGAGCTAGTGCAGCTCTATCAGACAGGGTCGCATTACGGGTCTAATTCCGGGCCGCGGATGACATCGTATCCGATGTACAAGGACTTTCGGGATCAGTCGCCTGTGCATGCAGGAATGATCGCGCGGCGCGAGATCAGCATGAGCCTGACTTACGAAGGTGTGTCGGAGCGTACCGGCGGCGAGCTGATATCGGGGAACTACTTTGAAGTGCTTGGGGTGAAGGCGCATCTTGGGCGATTGATCAGCCCGGCCGACGACGTCACCAAGGGAGGCCATCCGGTTGCAGTGCTGGGATACGACTTCTGGAAGAATCGCTTCTCGGCGGATGCAGCGATTGTGGGTAAGGAAATACTGGTCAATAACAATCGGCTTACGGTGATTGGGGTGAGTTCCCCTGAGTATTTCGGTCTAGACCCGGCGCGTATCGTCAGTATCCGAGTGCCGATCGCAATGAAGGCGCAGATGACGCCGGGTTGGGACGCGATGGAAGACCGCAGATCGCGCTGGGTGCAGGTGTTTGCCCGCCTTAAGCCGGGCGTGACACAAAGTCAGGCGCAGGCACAGTTGCAAACCCAATTCACCAACATGCGACAGATGGAGATGAAGGACGAGGCCTTTGCGAAAGCGGCGCCTGAAGCGAAGGCGGCTTTTATCAAGGGGCGGCTAGAGCTGGAAGCGGCAGCAAACGGATACTCGGGGATGCGGCGACAAATGGCACAGCCGTTGTGGATCCTGATGGGGATTGTTGCGCTTGTTTTGCTGATCGCTTGCACTAATGTCGCCAATTTGCTGATTGCGCGGTCTATGGGAAGGCGCAAGGAGTTTGCGGTGCGAGCCGCACTCGGGGCTTCGAGATGGAGACTGATGCGGCCCTTGCTGGTAGAGAGCACTCTGCTTAGCTGCCTTGGAGGAGGAGCTGGACTAGTGCTCGCTTACAGCCTGAATTCATTGCTGATTTCGTTTCTGCCCCCGGGCAACATGCCGTTGCGGCTGTCGTCGACTCCTGACTGGCGAGTGCTGATCTTTACTTTTGGCATCGCATTTCTGACTGGCATTCTCTTTGGGCTCTTTCCTGCTGTAAGCGCAGGCAATACGGACGCGGCACCAGCACTTAAGGAGGAGGGCAGAGGCATGTCTACGGGATCTTCAGGCTTTGTGCGCAAAGCGCTGGTGGGAGTGCAGGTAGCACTCTCGATTCTGCTGCTGATTGCAGCGGGGTTGTTTGTTCGCACGCTGCAGAATTTGAAGCTCGCGAATACCGGGCTTGTCGCTTCGCGGCTGGTGACGTTTCAGGCAGACCCATCCATGAGTGGCTATAGTGTCGAGAAGATCAAGCAGCTCATCCGGGACTTCAAACAACGGGCAGAGGCTTCACCCGGCATTGCCAAAGTTGGGATCGGGAATGTCGCAAAGATGTCTGGAAACGAGTGGGACTCGACTGTGACGGTTGAAGGCTATAAGCATGAGCCGGGCAAGATGCCGGGGCCTTATTTTGATTCAGTGACGCCTGGATATGTCGAAGCGATGGGGATGAAGATTCTTGAGGGGCGAGACTTTCGAGACAGTGATGCCAATGCAGAGGCGATGGCACCAAGAACCACTACCTGGCGGGTCTGCCTGATCAACAAGAAATTCGCCGATACATACTTTGCGGGTAAGAGCCCAATTGGCTATCACCTTGGGATGGGCGGGGACCCGGGAACAAAAACTGATATTGAAATTGTGGGGGTCTTCTCTGATGCGAAATACATGGATATGCGGGAGGACGTGCAGATACAGGTGCTGGTGCCGCTTTACCAGACTAGCTACCCATCGTCGCTGGTGGCTTACGTAAGGACGAGTGGAGAAGAGGCTGCGGCCTTTGGGCAACTGCGCGGCATTATGCGGCAACTGGACCCGAGCCTGCCGCTGTATGCGATGCGGAGCTTCGAGGAACAGGTGGACACGATTTTGTCGACAGAGCGATTGCTGTCATTTTTGGCCAGTGTTTTCGGGGTGGTGGCGACAGTGCTGGCTGCTATTGGTTTATATGGAGTTCTATCGCTTGCAGTGTCACGGCGGTTGCGTGAGATTGGGATTCGCATTGCGCTTGGAGCTGAAACGAGTACCGTGATCCTGCTGGTGATGAAGGAGATTTTGCTGCTGATTGCGGGCGGGATTGCTGTGGGGATTCCGGCGGCGATCGTACTTTCGAAATATGTAGAGAGCCAGCTTTACGGGATGGAGGCGGCCGATCCGCTGACTTTTGCTGTTGCGGTGGGGGCGCTGGTGAGTGTGGCACTACTTGCGGCGCTGATGCCAACGCTTCGTGCTACTCGCGTTAACCCTCTTGATGTTCTACGCTACGACTAGATGAATGAAAAGCTTTACGGCGAACTCGCCGAATGGTGGCCGCTGCTCTCAAGCCCTGATGACTACGAAGAAGAGGCTGAGTTTTTCCTCAAGCACTTTGGTGGCAAAGAGGGTGCAACGATGCTGGAGCTCGGCTGCGGCGGGGGCAATATTGCTTCCTGGCTGAAGGAAGAATACGAGATGACGCTGGTGGATCTTTCGGCAGCGATGCTTGCGGTGAGCAAGGAGCTGAACC
>CANGVB010000163.1 GCA_947456995.1 Bryobacteraceae bacterium
AATCCCTACGTCCTCCATGCCAATGGGTCAGACCACCGTGTCGGTTACGAACCGGGTGAATCCCAGTCTGGCCTCTTCGGCGGCAACTCCAACTGGCGCGGCCCCATCTGGTTCCCGGTCAACTACCTCTTGATCGAGAGCCTGCAAAAATTCCATCACTATCATGGAGACGCAATCGAGGTGGAATGTCCAACGGGTTCGGGCAATATGGTCACGCTCGATAAGGTTTGCGAAGAACTTTCGCGCCGCCTAAGCTCGATCTTTCTGCCTTGCAGCGAGGGATTCCGTCCCGGGATGGCCCACCATCCCAAATTCTCAGAAGATGAGCACTTCAAGAACAACATTCTGTTCTACGAGTACTTCAACGGCGATTCGGGCCTTGGCCTTGGAGCCTCTCACCAAACCGGCTGGACGGCGCTAGTCGCCAAGCTCATGCAGACAATTGACTGCTAGGTTGCGCACGGCTAACTGGATGGTGCGAAAGCATGCTTCCAGTTGCCTGGCGGTCTGGCAGTAGGGGTCTTCAATTTCCTTCTTCGCTCCTGGAATCAGAGAAGAGAGATAGGCAGTCTTCGGTTGCGCCTCCGGGCTATCGCCGAGCAGCAGGTCCTCATTCAGCTGATCCATTATGAAGATCTGGTCGTATTGACGGAGCAGCCCACTGGAAGTGCGTGTTGCACGATGGGACTCCAGCGAAAGTCCAAGTTGCTTGGCCATCGCTCGGGCATGGGGTTCGGCCCGCTCATCGGGCTCGGCCCGGACTCCTGCAGAAGCAAACCGAATGCCTTTCAACTTTGGGTGCTGTGAAACCTCGTGCCGAAAACACGCTTCGGCAAAGGCACTGCGCATAATGTTTCCGTAGCAAACAAACAAGATGGATTGAGGCACTAGCTTCTCAGCCTCGACAGGATTTCAGGCGCTGCTGCACGCAGCCAGGTTTCGTTAACGGCAACGATAAACTGGTCGTCTTTCGGCGCACTCAGAACCACGCCTGCGGCCTGAGCCTTCCTTTGAAAACTCACTGCATCGCTCACTTTCAATAGAAATAGATTTGTGCCATTCGGGATGCGCTTTACTTCAAAACGACGATCCTCCTTCAGGCCCGCAATCACGGCCTCAGCCGTTTGGACTGCCTTCGCGTAACGAGCAGAGAACCCCTGCACTCCGTTCAGCGCGATGCCAGCATAAGGCCAGGCCTCATGTTGGCCACCGCCAAACATCCGGCGGGCATGAAATAGATCAGTTAGCAGCTTCTTCGGCCCTGCAAGAATAGCCCCACTGGCAGCACCAAAATACTTGTACATCGAGATATAAACCATGTCGAAGAGATTGGCATAGTCGCGAACGTTTAACCCACTGTAGGCCGCCGCCATATATAGCCGCGCGCCATCGAGATGCAGGCCAACACCTTCACCGCGAGCCCAACCCGATATCTTCTTCATCTCCGCAAGATCGAAGGCCTCACCCGTTTTACGACGAACCGGTGATTCGATCATGATGGCTCCAATCGGAGTCTTCACCCGCCCAGTGGCTGAGCGGTTGGCCATCTCTTTCACTTCATCCAGTGTGAAGGTGGCGCGCCCCGGGGCAAGTGGAATCAGATTCAGGCCACTCAGCGTCTGGCAGCAATCACCACAATCGTTATAAAGATGCGACTCCGCTTGCACCAATACACGCTTGCGATCCCCAGCTAGCGTTCGCACGGCCATATGATTGGCAAGAGTACCGGTGGGAAACCATACGGCCATCTCTTTGCCCAGCTCAGCCGCCATATGGGCTTCCAGTTTCTCTACAACACCACCAAGCCCATAATTATCGGCAGCAATGCCACCAGCCAGCTTCTGCAGCAACTCGGCATAGGCGACAGGGGAGAGTGGAATGCCGTCCCCACTTGCGATCACTGGTGCGGATGAAGCAGCAAGTGCCATCACAGGTGTCGCCAGGAATCCTCTTCTTCTCATCCTCATAGAATGACTTAGAAACCGGGCGGACGCTTGAGATGCCACTCTGTAGCATCTTGATAAGCCTTGGCAACCCTTGAGAGCTTGCCCTCTTCAAAAAGATGGCCGGTGAAAAGCAGCCCCAAAGCGTTGTTATTGGGGAAGCCGCAGGGCACAACAATTTGCGGCTGGCCAGTGAGGTTCGTAACCGTCAGGGACGGAGAACCCGTCGGCGATACAAGCGCATCAAAACCACCCATGAACTTGTGGAAGTCGCGCATCAGCAGCGTACGCGCACGGGCGGCGCGAATGTACTCAACGGCCGGAGTGAGCCGGCTTGATCGGAATGAATTGGGCCAATCGTTCGCCTTTTGGCTGGTCAGCTTTTCAGCGCCGCCATTGCGAGTGAAATCATCAAAGGCGGCGCCAGCCTCGGCATTCAGCATCAGCACCAGGTCGCCTGCTGGAAACTCGGGCAACCTGGTATCCACTAGTTGCATCCCCGTCCTCGACAGCGCAGCCAGAGCATCGTCATAGTGCTTCTTGCGCACCTCATCGGTGATGCGCGTAAAGTTGTCACGCAGAACACCAATCTTCATCTTGCTTACAGGCGCGGCCGCTTCCCAATGAACGGGCGCCGGATAACGGGCCGACATATCTTTGCCGTCCGGGCCATCAATCACTCGCAGCACCAACATGCAGTCTTCCACGGAGCGGCAGATGGGCCCAATCTTGTCCATCGTCCAGGAGAGTGCCATCGCCCCTGTTCTGGGAACACGGCCAAAAGTGGGCCGCAAACCAGTCACACCGCAACGCGTTGAAGGAGTAACAATCGAGCCTAAAGTCTCGGTACCAAGAGAGAACGCAACCAAACCGGCGGCAGTCGCCGAAGCCGAACCTGCCGACGAGCCCGAGGAAGTCTGCTCAAGATTCCAAGGGGTCTTCGTATCCCCGCCAAACCAGACACCACCCATTGCGAGCGAACCCATCGAAAGCTTGGCGCAAAGCACTGCGCCCGCGGCCGTCAAGCGTTCTATCACCGTCGCAGTGTAGTCGAAGCTCTGATCCTTGTAGGGCTCAGCACCCCAAGTGGTCTTGTAGCCCTTAACGGCAAAGAGATCTTTGGCCCCGTACGGCAACCCGTGCAGAGGGCCATGATACCTGCCGCGCTTCAGATCGAGATCGGCTTGCTTCGCCTGCTCCAGTGCTAGTTCCTCAGTCAGTGTAATCGTGCACAGCAGGGTCGGCGAATGCTTCTTCAGACGCTCCAGATACATCTTTGTAAGGTCTGTAGAGGTGATCCTTTTGCTTCGGATCAAAACCCCAAGGTGAGTCGCCGGCCAAAATGCCAGATCTTCAATGTTCTTCCAGGCCGGTAGCTTATTTAGCCGGGAAGGCTTGAAGATCGCCTTGCCAGAAGGCAAGGTCATTCCAGAAATCATCGGCGAAAAACTGATCGCTGGCTCCGTTTCAGAAGGAATATCGATCTTGCGCAAACTCGCGTAATTCGCGAGGGCCCGCTTGATACTGGGCAGCATCATGTCAAGCTGCTCATCCTGGAATTCGAGCCCCAACAAGGCAAGATTCTGCTTCACCAATTCGCGAGTCGGCTGTGTCTCTGCCGCCATTAAAGTGGCAAGGGCAGGAATAAACTGAGCGAGCGTTCTACGAGTCATCGTTTATCGGGGGAAGAGCGGTGAATAGGCTTCGAGGTACTTGAGTCCGGCCCCGGTGTTGTAGATGACAATTTTCTCGCTTGCATTGAGAAAGCCTGAGCCAATCAATCGCCGTACTGCAGCCACACAAGCCGCGCCTTCAGGTGCAACAAACATCCCCTCCAGCTTGGCCAGCTCTATACCGGCAGCCAGTGCTTCCTCGTCTGAGATTGCGATCGCCGTTCCACCCGATTCCCGGACAGCCCGTAAGATCAAAAAGTCGCCCAGTGGCTTCGGCACTCGAAGGCCGCTGGAAACGGTCTGCGCATTTTCAAAGAAGACACTGCGCTCAGCGCCCGATTCAAAAGCCTTCACCATCGGCTGGCAGCCCTCCGCCTGCACCACGATCATCTTCGGCCTGCGCCCGGGCAATATCCAGCCCAGCGCTTCCATCTCTTCAAAGGCCTTCCACATCCCGATAAGCCCAACGCCACCCCCAGTCGGATACAAGATCACGTCCGGCAACCGCCATTGCAATTGTTCGGCTAGCTCATAGCCCATCGTTTTCTTGCCTTCGATACGATACGGCTCCTTGAGCGTGGAAACCTCAAACCAGCCTTCTTCCGCTTTGCGCTCGGCAACGATCTTCGCGCAATCGCTAATCAATCCGTCCACAAGGGTGACGTGCGCCCCAAAGGCCTTGCACTCAATGTAGTTCGAGTGGGGCACATCGTTGGGCATAAAGATATGGCATTCAATCCCTGCGGCTGCGGCGTAAGCAGCAGACGCACTGGCAGCATTACCGGCCGAAGGAATAGCAATCTTCTGAATGCCAAGTTCTTTGCACATCGAGATCGCGCAAGACAGACCGCGGGCCTTGAAGCTGGCTGTAGGGTTGAGCCCTTCGTCCTTTACCCAAAGGTCGCTCGCACCAACGGCAGCGCCCAGCCGATTGGTACGAACCAGAGCAGTCATCCCTTCGCCCAGCGTCACAATGCTCGATGGCTTGGCCACTGGCAAGACAGGCGCGTAGCGCCACATGTTGGAAGGGCCTGAAGAGATCCATTCCCGATTCCATCCATCACGGGCCTTTTCCAGGTCATAGCGAACCAGAAGCGGCCAGCCATCGGGAGACAGATTCATTGCTTGGCCGGCAGGATAGGTCTTGCCCGTGCCGGAACATTCGAGGTGAGAGACGGTGGTCATTGTAAAGGGTAAAGAGTTATAGTAACGAAATCATGAATCGGTCCCTTCTTTCGCTCCTGTTTCTTACGAGTTTTGCCTTCGGCCAGCAGAAGCAGGATGAGGCCTATACGGCAAAGATCCGCGAATTTACCACCGACAAGAGCTTCCTCACAGAATTGGTCGACCATCTCCCCGAAGGCGGCAAAGTTCCCAGCCCGGAGAAAATTCTCGGCTACATCGCTGGCACGCCCTTCAAACTCACCCATGCCTCAAATGTGCACAAATACTTCCGCGCTCTCGGCGGTGCGTCACCGCGTGTAAAGGTCTTCTCGATTGGCAACTCTGAAGAAGGCCGCGAGATGATTGTCGCCTGCATTTCCGACGAAGCCAATCTTGCAAAGCTCGAACGCAACAAAGAGCTGATGGCAAAACTTGCCGACCCTCGCAAGATGGACAACACTGCGGCCCAGGCAGCCATGAAAGAAGTGGTGCCCATGTACTGGCTTACCGGCTCACTTCACTCCACAGAAACCGGTAGCCCCGAGATGCTGATGGAGTTGGCCTACCGGCTTGCGGTTGAAGAAACACCCTTCATCGAAACCATCCGCAAGAACATGATCGTCATGATCACCCCCGTTGCAGACGTAGATGGCCGCGAACGCATGGTAGACCTCTACAACTGGAAGCGCGCTCACGAAAAACAAGCCGCCCCGAGCCTCATCTACTGGGGCAAGTACGTCGCACACGACAATAACCGCGACGGCATGAATCTTTCTCTCGCCCTCACCCGCAATGTCTGGAAGACCTTCTTCGACTTTCATCCGCTGGTGCTTCATGACCTTCATGAGAGCGTCCCATTCCTTTACGTCTCCACCGGCATGGGCCCCTATAACGCCTGGTACGATCCGATTCTGATCAGCGAATGGCAAAAGCTTGCTTATCACGAGGTCGAAGAAATGACCAAGCGTGGCGTCCCGGGGGTGTGGACTCACGGCTTCTATGATGGCTGGGCGGCTAACTACATGTTTCTCGCAGCCAACGGCCATAACGCAATCGGCCGCTTCTATGAAACCTTCGGCAACGGCGGCGCAGATACGAGGATGCGAACCGTACCCAGCACCTCTACTACCCGCACCTGGTTCCGGCCCAATCCTCCGCTTCCGCAAGTGAACTGGAGCATCCGCAACAACGTCAACATGCAGCAGAGCGGCGTGCTCTTTGCACTCAACTTCACCGCTCGCAACAAGATGGAATTCCTCAACAACTTCTACCAGAAGGGCCAACGCAGCATCGCAAAGGCAATCACAGAAGGGCCTGCCGCCTACGTTGTACCCGGCGATACTCCTCGCCCTGGCCTTGCCGCAGACCTGATGAAGGTGATGGATCTGCAGAAAGTAGAAGTGCACCGCCTCGACGCAGCAGCCGAGGTGACAACCAAGGCAGGCAAACGCAGCTTCCCGGCTGGCAGCTATGTCATCCGCATGGATCAGCCTTACTCCCGTATGGCAGACATGCTGCTGGACTTGCAGTATTACAACGTCAACGACACCCGTCCTTACGACGATACCGGCTGGAGCCTCGGCTATCTCCGAAATGTAGAAACTGTGCGCGTCACAGATGGCGCAATCCTGAAAGCCCCGATGAGTCTGGTGCAGGGCGTGCCGGTCATCAGCACCACCATTGGCGGCGTCACTGAGTCCAAAGCCTGGATCATTCCGCACACGGCGGATAACAATCTAGCCAGCTTCCGCTTCACTCTCAAAGACGTAAAGATGTGGTCGGCAGAGGCATCATTCGAAGCAGGTGGCAAAAAGTTCAACCCTGGTGCCGTCATCATTCCCGCCGAAAACGTCGCGAAAGCAAGGTTAGTAGAAGCAGCCAAAGGCTTGGGATTCAAGATCACCGAAGTAGATGCGATTCCCTCAGTTGCCAAACACGAACTCGCAGCACCACGGATCGCCCTCGTGCATACATGGACCAGCACCCAGAACGAAGGTTGGGTTCGTTTGGCTCTTGAAGCAGCCAAGGTGCCCTACGACTACATCAGCGACCAGAAGGTTGGCCAGATGAGTGACCTGCGGGCCAAGTACGACGTGATCCTCTGGGGGCCGATCAATGGCACCAGCCAACGCATCGTGAATGGCATCCCCAAGCGTGCCGGCGAACCGGCCATCCCCTGGAAGGCCTCTGAGCTTACTCCCAGCTTCGCCACCGGCCCAGACCAGACAGACGATATCCGCGGCGGCATGGGCCTTGAGGGTGTTCTCAACTTGCGCCGTTTCGTCGAAGCCGGCGGCCTCTTCATGACTATTGGCTCAAACGCCTCGATTCCGATCGATTACGGCATGATCGAAGGGGTGAACATCGTCCCCACACGCGAGTTGCAAGTGCGAGGTAGTGTGGTCATGAGCCAGGTGACCGACAAGCTCAGCCCAATCGTCTATGGCTATGACGAGAAGGTTCCGGTCTACTTCAACATCGCTCCTGTATTTCAGGTGAGCAGCACTGGCGGCCTGGCTCAAGGTGGCGGCGGACCAACCGCTGGCCCTTCGGGTCGCCCAACCGGCCGAGGTGGCATCAATGACCCCGACGTTGTTCAAGCTCGTCCTTATCAGGAACCACCCCGTCCGCCCGCGCTTCGCCCGGGTGAAGAGCCGCCCATCGCTGCAGAAGTTGCCGAAGCCATGCGCGCCTACATCCCCCCCTC
>CANGVB010000164.1 GCA_947456995.1 Bryobacteraceae bacterium
ACATCAGCAAGGAACAGTGCGAAGCGCAGATTGCTACGGCAATGGCTGGCCGCGTTGCGGATGAAACCTTCCTGGGGCTCAAGACGGCTGGCGCGTCCAACGATATTGAACGCGCAACCGAGATGGCTCGCCGCATGGTTTGTGAGTGGGGCATGAGCAAGCTTGGGCCTTTGAGCTTCGGCAAGAAGGACGAGCAGATCTTCCTCGGCCGTGAAATTGCCCAGCACCGCGATTACTCTGAGTCGACTGCTGTATCGATCGACGGCGAAGTTCGTGGCCTGGTGGAGCAGGGTTATCAGGTGGCCAAGACCTTGATCGACGGCAACCGGGATGCGGTAATCCGCATTGCTGAAGCTTTGCTGGAACGCGAAATTCTCGATGGCGCTGAAGTGCTGAAGCTGATTGCCGGAGAAGAACTGCCGACTTCGTCACGTTCTACCTCGAACAATAAGCCGAACAACACCGACGGCCAGACACAGCAGGTGCTGCGTCCTGAGACGGCAATCCGTCCCAATCAGGGACTGACCCCCGGATCGAGCCCCGCTTAAGGCTGTGGCTGCAATCCCGCCCTTTCGGGCTTATCTGTTTGATGTTGACGGTACTTTACTAGACTCCGCCCCCGATATTTGTGGGGCGGTTTCTAACGTTTTGAGCCGTACTTCGAAGCCAGATGTTCCTTACGAATACCTCAGAACCTTTATCGGAAGGCATTTGGTAGATCTGTTTGGGGAGTTGTTTCCTGAGGCTTCGCCCGAGAGGGTGGAGGCCTGGATACAGGAATACCGGGAGATTTACCTTGCGCGGGAGCATGCTGGAACCGTGCTTTACCCAGGGGTGAAAGAGACTCTGGCCAAGCTTGGTGGCCTCAAGACCACCGCAACCACCAAGGGCACTCCAACTGCTACCAACGTGTTGACGAAGTTTGGGTTGATCGAGCACTTTGATCACGTTCAGGGGACCGATGGTTTCCCGAGCAAGCCGAAGCCTGAGGTTTTGCAAAGGGCGATGCTGGCAATTGGTGCCGCCCCCGAAGATTGTTTGATGATTGGGGATTCGGTGCCTGATATCTTGGCGGCACGAGCGGCTGGGGTGAAGGTTTGTGCGGTGAGTTATGGGTACGGGAAGCCGGAAGAGCTTAGAGCTTGTGAGCCGGACTATTGGTTGGATTCGTTACCCGGGTTAGTCTGGGGCTGAATCGGTGGGGGCGTTGCAGCAGGTTTTTTCTTCCTGAAGGCGAAGAATTTCGCTGGGGTGAATTCCTGCAGTAAAGAAGATGCAATGCCAAAAACGAAGGCGTTGTTTCCAGCTTGAATGCCTTGTGCGGACCACTTCGAATTTGGGGTATAGGTAGTGGAGAGCATGCCAGTGGCATAACTACCAACGAAAGATGGCCAATTGAAGACCTTCTTACCCTTTTGATCATAAGTAATGAAATTGAAGGCGATTGCATGTCCCACACGGGGCAAGAAGCCAGTACATTTGCACTGGATGTAGCGCATCTCGTAATGAGCGGCAGCGGCGAGACCCTGACCGGCAGCGTCCTGAAGGGTGAAAGTCAGGAAAGAGTTGGCATTTCGTTTGCCGTAGGCGGCCCACCCCTGGCCGTAATCGCTTGGATTGTTTGCGAGGTGGTTGGAGGTGGCTGAGAGCGTAGAACGCACATAGGCTCCTGGACTTAAGAAAAGACTGCGCCAGAGGACGCGCATGCGCTCTTCGTTGGTGGGTGTGCTCCAGGGGAGATCGCGTGGGACGCGGGTTCCTACCAGCATGTCGGATTGACTTGGTTTGGTAATGTTAGCTGCGTCCTGAGCGAGCAAGGCGTAGGGCAAAAGGGCAAGCCAAATGAATTTAGGGAACAAAGCGGACTCCAAACTGTGCGACGCAGCCCGGGCGGGGCTAGTTACTCGCCTCTGCAGGGGATAAAGGTGTCATGTCTTTGGAGGATTTCTTCTTCTTGAACCGGAAGAGTTTGCTGGGTGCGAATTCCTGGAGGAGCGAGGAGACGAAGCCGAAGGCCATGGCGCTGTTGCCCATCTGGATGCCCTGGGCGGACCATTTTTGGTTTGGCGTGTAGGTTGTAGAGAGCATGCCAACGCTGTATGTGCCGACGATGTTGGGCCAGTTGAGTACGGTCTTGCCCTCGCGATTGTAGGTGACCAGATTGAACCAGAGGGCGTGCTTGATGCGGGGCAGGACTTTGGTGCATTTGCACTGGATGTAGCGAATCTCGTAGCCGGCAGCGGCGGCTACCCCTTCAGAGGCGACGTCCTGGAGAGAAAAAGTAGCGAAGCTGTTTAAGTTGCGTTTTGTGTAGGCGCCCCAGCCCTGGCCGAAATCTTCCGGTTTGTTTTCAAGGTGGTGTGATGTGGCTGTGAATGTGGAACGGATGTAGGCGCCGGGGCTTAGGGCAAGACCGCGCCAGAGGACGCGCCAGCGCTCTTCTTTAGTGGGGGCGCTCCAGGTCAAGTTGCGAGGGACACGGGTGCCGACGAGCAGATCGGCCTGGCTTGGTTTGGTGATGTTTGCAGAATCCTGAGCGCACAGGGAGATTGCCAGCAGAAAAAGTGGAATGAGTATAAACAAGGAAATCCTAGCTTGATTTATTTTCGCTTGAAACCGCGTTTCAGTTCCGGGCCGAATTCGCGGACCAGATTGAAGAGGGCGCCGAAATAAAGCTGGGAGTTACCGGCTTGAAGACCCTGAGCGCTCCATTTGTATTCTTTGACCCAGGTGGTTGAAGCCATGCCCGCGCTGTAGGCACCGGCAAATTTCGGCCAATTGAATACCTGCTTCCCTTCGCGATTTAGCGTGAGGAAGTTCATCTTGAAGGCATAGCCGATGCGGGCACCCGCTCCCGTGCATTTGCAGCGGACGTAGCGGGGCTCGTAGCCAGCAACAGACGAGAGGCCGGCTTCAACCGAATCTTGCAGGGTGAAAGTGACAAATCTCTGGCCCACTCGCTGACCGTAGCCTTTGAGACCCTGTTGCCATGCGACTGGACGATCACTGAGCTGGTCGCCAGAGGCGGCACCGAAGGCGCGGAAATAGGCCCCGGGGTTTGCGAAAGTTTTGTCGCGGTAGATTTGCCAGCGCTGCTCTGAGGTGACTGGCTTCCATTCGATTTCTTTGGGAAGAACTGTGGACGACTGAGCCAGGAGGAGGGTCGGCAAGAACAAAGCCGCGAAAAAAAGGCGCACCATAATGAGACGCTTCGAAACAGAATTCGCTGCATAAAGTTCATTAAGATATGCTGAAGCCATGACACGCCGACAAATGCTCGCCTTCGCTGCGGCAGTGCCAGGGATTAGCCCGGCACTGCGGGCTCAAAATGGACGCTTTCGTACTTCGCTCGCCGAGTGGAGTCTTCACAAGTCGATTCGCTCTCAAATGATGACGAATCTGGAGTTTCCGCAGATTGCGAAAGAGCAGTTTGGAATCAGTGGCATCGAATTTGTGAACACTCTTTGGGAAGCCCCCACGCAGTATTATTTGGGCCGCCTGAAGGGGAACATGAAAAAGTTTGGGGTGGAAGGCGTGCTGATCATGTGCGATGGCGAGGGAAGTATGGGCCATTCCGAACAGAAAGAGCGACTCAAGGCGGCCGATCTGCATCGTAAATGGGTGGACTACGCTGCTGAGCTTGGCTGCCACACCATCCGCATGAACATGTATGCGGAGAAAGAAGCCAAAACTGAGGCCGAAATCGGCGAATTCCTGAAGTGCTGCCAGCAGAGCTTTACCCGTATTTGTGAGTACGCAGCCCAGAACGGCATCAACGTGGCAATTGAGAACCACGGCGGACTGTCTTCGAACCCTGATGTTTTGGTGCGGTTAATGAAGATGGTGAATCTGCCAAATTTTGGAACGCTGCCTGATTTTGGGAATTTCCCAAAAGGTGTCGATAAGCATGAAGCAGTGTCTAAATTGATGCCCTATGCAAAAGCGGTCAGCTTCAAGTGTTTCGAGTTTGGGCCCGATGGGAAGGAAACGACCATCGATATGGACCGCATGATGCAGATTGTTACCAAGGCTGGCTACGGAGAAAATGGCAAGCCGAACTGGATTGGCATCGAGTATGAAGGCACCCGGATGACGGAGTTTATGGGCGTACAGGCGGCGAAACGCTTTCTGGATCGCTATTCCGTCTAAGGGAAATCTCGGATATAGTAATACTATTACCGAATAATTGGCAGGGCTTTTTCGGGCGGTAAATACGAGTTGGCCGCTGATACAATAGGGTGGAGTTGCAAGACTTTGCCTTCCTGGGAGAAACATAGTGAAGCGAACTGGATCTGATGACGCGCTCCGATGCTCTTTTTGTCATAAGAGTCAGGATGTTGTCGGCAAACTAATATCGTCGCCCAGCGACTATCCGCGGGCGTACATTTGCGATGAGTGCATCGCCGTTTGCAATTCGATCCTTGAAGACGACAAGCAGGAGAGTGCCTATAGCGCTCCCAATAAGCTTCCGAAGCCCTTTGAAATTCGTGATTTCCTGGAGCAATTTGTTATCGGGCAAGAGCCGGTAAAGAAGAAGCTGGCCGTTGCGGTTTACAACCACTACAAGCGAATCCATTTGAACAAGACCCGGTCTGGCGATGTTGAGCTGCAGAAGAGCAACATCCTGCTGATTGGGCCCACAGGAACAGGCAAAACGCTGCTGGCTCAGACGCTGGCCCGCATTCTCGATGTACCGTTTGCCATCGTGGATGCAACGACGCTCACCGAGGCCGGTTACGTTGGTGAAGACGTGGAGAACATCATCCTGCGACTCCTGCAGAATGCAGACTGGGATGTGCAACGCGCACAGCAGGGCATCATCTACGTTGACGAGATCGACAAGATCGGACGCAAGGACGAGAATCCTTCCATTACGCGCGATGTGAGTGGCGAGGGTGTGCAGCAGGCGCTGCTGAAGATCCTGGAGGGCACGATTGCGAATGTGCCTCCGCAGGGTGGCCGCAAGCATCCGCATCAGGAATTTACGCCTGTCGACACCACCAATATTTTGTTTATCTGCGGTGGGGCCTTTGTCGGGCTCGAGAAGATCATCTCTCGCCGTGTTGGCAGAAAGCAGATTGGCTTCTCGAACAACACCGAGGAAACCGGCGAAAAGGAAATTCGTTTCCCCGTGGTGCCGGCAGGCAGCAAGCGCGACAACGAATTGTTGCAGCAGTGCCAGCCGATGGACCTGATCAAGGCCGGATTCATTCCGGAATTCATTGGGCGATTGCCGGTTGTGGCGATTCTTGAGGATTTGACCAAAGAAGCGCTGGTGCAGATTCTAACCAAGCCGAAGAACGCTCTGGTGAAGCAGTACCAGAAGTCGTTTGAGTACGAAAATGTTAGACTCAAGTTTAACGACGACGCGCTTGAAGCGATTGCAGCACTTGCTCTCGAGCGCAAAGTAGGTGCCCGAGGCCTGCGAATGATCATGGAAGAGTTGATGCTCGACCTGATGTATTACATCCCGAGCCAGAAGAAGATCAGGGAGTTTCTGGTCACCAAAGAAATGGTGATGAATCAGAAGATCAACCTGGCGGTACTCGAAAAAGCCGGTTAAGGGCGGCCAGAAATCATCCGACAAGAGAACTAGACGAAGGTGTAGGCCTGGTAAAGAATCTTCTTTGCCAGGTTTTGCGTCATTAGAAACAAGAGAACTATGTTGGCATCCAAAGAACGATCAGACACAAAACGGCTACCCATGATGCCGATCCGGGACGTGGTCATCTTCCCGCATATGATGACTCCCTTTGTTGTTGGCCGGGAATCGAGTGTTCGCGCACTTGAAGAAGCCAATGCGACGGGGAAGCAGATTTTCCTTGCCACACAGCACGACGCCTCGATTGACGAGCCGCGTCCAGATGAAATTTTCAGCGTCGGCACGGTAGCCAATATCGTGCAGAGCCTGAAGCAGCCCGATGGCAACATCAAGGTGCTGGTTGAAGGTGTAGAACGCGGCAAAGTAATCAGTGTGAGTGACGAAGACGGATTCTTCCGCGCGGTCGTCAAAACGAGTTCCTTCCGCATTGAAGGCGGCCCGCAGCTTGATGCTCTGGTGAGCCGTGTGACGACTCAGTTTGAGCAGTACGTAAAGCTGAGCCAGAATCTCAACTACGAGACGATGGTGGCGGCCATTCGCCCCGACGATCCCGGCAAGCTGGCCGACACTGTTGGTGCCAATCTGCAATTGACGATCGAAGAAAAGCAAGAGCTGCTTGAGATCTTCGACCCGATCGACCGTCTGACCCGTGTTGCCGAAATGCTCGATATCGAAATCGAGAAGTTGCAGGTAGACCGCACGATCCAGGGCCGCGTGAAGCGCCAGATGGAACGGGCGCAAAAAGAGTATTACCTCAACGAAAAAATCAAGGCAATCCAGAAAGAACTGGGTCGCGGCGAAAAGAGCGAATACGACGAACTGAAGAAGAAGATCGAAACTTCAGGTATGCCGAAGGACGCGTTTGACAAGGCGATGAGCGAATTGCGCCGTCTTGAGAACATGCCTCCAATGTCTGCTGAATCCACCGTGAGCCGCAACTATCTCGACTGGTTGCTTGCAGTGCCGTGGAAGAAGTCTTCGAAGGAAATCCGTGATCTGAACTTTGCCAAGCAGGTGCTGGAAAGCGACCACTACGGCCTTGAGAAGATCAAAGAACGCATTCTCGAATTCCTTGCCGTTCGCCGCCTGGTTGAGAAGCCGAAGGGTTCTATCCTTTGCTTCGTCGGCCCTCCCGGAGTAGGCAAAACCTCGCTGGGTATGTCGATTGCCAAGGCAACGGGCCGCGAGTTTGTGCGCCTGTCGCTTGGTGGTGTGCGTGACGAAGCCGAAATTCGTGGCCATCGCCGCACCTACATCGGCGCCCTCCCTGGCCAGATCATCCAGATGATGAAGAAGGCAGGCACGAAGAATCCGGTGATCATGCTGGACGAAATCGACAAGATGTCGATGGACTTCCGTGGCGATCCATCTGCGGCCATGCTTGAGGTGCTTGATCCGGCACAGAACACTTCGTTCCAGGATCATTACCTGGACGTGGAATACGATCTGTCGAACGTGTTGTTTATTGCGACGGCAAACGTGTTGCACACCATCCCTGCTCCTTTGCAGGACCGTATGGAAGTGATCCGGTTGTCGGGCTACACCGAGCTGGAGAAGCTGGAAATTGCCAAGCGATTTTTGGTTCCGAAGCAGCTTGAAGGCAATGGCCTCAAGACCGATCAGCTTGAGTTTGAAGACGCCGGCCTGGGCGCTTTGATTCACGGCTATACCCGTGAGTCTGGTGTTCGTAACCTCGAGCGTGAAGTTGGAAATGTCTGCCGCAAGGTAGTGCGCTCGGTGGTGATGTCGATGCCGAGCGAAGTGGTGGAAGAAGAAGTGAAGCCGAAGAAGACGAAGGGCCGCAAGAAGGCGGAAGTCGTCGAAGTGGCTGCGGCGGTTGCCGTAACGGAGCCGGTGGAGTTCAAGAAGGTCACCATCAC
>CANGVB010000165.1 GCA_947456995.1 Bryobacteraceae bacterium
AACGCGGCCGATGATCTCTCGAAACATCGAGCCGCGTAAATCAAAGAAGTGGCTACGCCACTTGTGTGGATCGTAGGAGATCAATTCGAACCGAGAGAACGGGCGGGGGCGTTCTTGACGTGTTTGTTGAACCAGGAGGTCATCTCAAAGAGCGTGTGTTCGACAGACTCTTTGGCTGAATAACCGTGTGATTCGTGGGGGAGCGTTACGTACCTTACGGTGCCGCCGTTGCCACGGATCGCCATGAACATGCGTTCTGACTGGATCGGGAAGGTGCCCTGATTGTTGTCGGCTTCGCCGTGGATCAAGAGGATTGGCTCTTTGATCTTGTTGGCGATCATGAAGGGCGACATCTTGAGGTAAGTCTCTTGAGCTTCCCAGAAGGTGCGGCGTTCGCTTTGGAAGCCGAAGGGGGTGAGTGTGCGGTTGTAAGCTCCCGAGCGGGCGATGCCGGCGCGGAAGAGATCGGTGTGGGCCAGCAGGTTGGCCGTCATGAAAGCGCCATAGCTGTGCCCGCCAACGCCGACGCGCTCTGGATCGGTGACGCCCATTTCGGCAGCCTTGTCGATGGCGGCCTTGGCAGAGGCGGTGAGTTGCTCAACATAGGTGTTGTTTGCTTCTTCGGGGCTGCCGATGATCGGGATCGTGGCGCCGTCGAGGATGGCGTAGCCTTCGAGCAGGAAGAAGAGATGCGAGTAGCCGTTGATAGTGGTGAAGCGCTTGGTGGAGCCGGCGATCTGGCCAGCGGTGTCAGCATCATTGAATTCAATCGGATAGGCCCAGACGACGGTAGGCAGGCGGGTGCCCTGCTTGTAGCCGGGAGGGAGGTACAGAGTGAAGCTGAGATCGACGCCGTCGGCACGCTTGTACTTGACCAGTTGCTTTGAGATGCCACGGAGCTGCGGTGCGGGATCGGTAAAGCTGGTCATCGCCGTCATGCCGCCTTTGGCGTCGCGGATGAAGAAGTTGGGGACTTCGGTTGGAGATTCGCGGCGAGTGAGGAATCGCGAACCATCGTCGCTAAGCAGAGCTACTACCGTTTCAAAGTGATCGGCATCACACTGGAAGAGGCGTTCTTTCTTGCCGGTGACGGGGTCGAGACGGTCGAGGAAGGGGCGGTCGCCTTCGGCGGATGCGCCATCACCTTCGAGGAAGAGATAACCGCCGGATTCGGCGAGGACGCGCTGTCCGTTGGGGAGAGTTTGGGTGAGGAAGGAGCCCGGGTTGCGGTAGCGATCCTGCATGTTGCGCTCAGAGAGGATCTTTACAGGTGCGGTGGGGTTCTTCGGGTCCATCATCATGGTGCGGAGCCAACGCTTGTTGAGTTCCATGTCGCTCATGATGACGGCGTTGCCTTTAGCAGACCAGAGGAGTTGGCCGGCGAGGCGTTCTTTCACCTTGGCGAGTTCTACTGGCTCGGTTTTGAAGGGGGCTTTGCTGGTGAGGATGCGATCGCGATTGGGGACTTTTTCTTTGGGGTTACCACCGTCGAGGGCTTCTACCCAGAAGAGACTTGCGGGTTCGCTGGGGTTCCAGTTGGTGTTGCGCGGGCCTGTGGAAACACCGCCGATGGGGATGCGCTCCTGGAGGGGCAGGCTGGCCAATTTGTATTCCACCAGGCCGGAGCGATTCCAGACTTCGATTTCACGCGGGAATTGCATGAAGGGCAGCACGTAGGAAAAGGGCCGATGAATCTGGCTGATGAGAATGTGCTGGCCGTCGGGGGAAGGCTGTTGGTTGATGATGAGGGCGGGCTTGCCGATGGGAGTGATCTGGCCGCTGGCTGCGTTTACCAGGGCTAGCTGGGACTGTGCGAAGAACTCGAAGACCTGCTCATCGTAAGGAGACTTGAGCATGTCCTGATAGGTGCGGGTGGCACCGGCTTTGCCGGCCGATTCCTGAATGTTGGGCGAGGACGGAGTGGCAGGGAGCTCGGGCATCTTGCCGCGCGTGGCAGGTACGAGGCGGACAAGCATGGTACGCGAATCGGGCATCCATTCGACGGCGTCGCCGACGGCAGCGTTGAGGGTTGCTTTTTCAATTCGCTTCACGCGCCCGGTGGCGGTTTCGCCCACCCACAATTCGATGCTGGTGGCCGTGTGGTTCATCACTGAAAAGAATTTGCCATCGGGGGACCAGTTGAGGCCGGTGAGAGCTACCTTTGCGGGAAGTTCAAGCTTGGTGATCTGGCCGCCATCAATCTTCTGCAGGTAGGGGCCATAACCATAGGCAGTGAGATGGGGCCCGGAGTTTGCCGGATCGATGCGCAAGCCGGCGATGCGGAGCATGGGCTTGGCGAGGTCGGCAATGGTTGGGTTGCGGACAGTCTGAAGAAAGAGGACGTGAGTTTTGGTTGGGTTCACGCTGGGAGTTGGAGTCCCGGGCGCGTTGAGAACATCGAGAATCGCCTTGGAAGGCTTTAGGTAGCCGGATTGGGCGAAACTGGTACAAGCAATGAACAGCAAGCTGCAGAATGTGCGACGCATAGCAGAAAAGGTAACACGCATAGAACTGTCTAGGCGAGCCTTTGCCGGACTAAGTTACGCCTGGAGTGGAAATGGGCAGCCGCGCGAGGTTTGGCTGGATCAGGATGGCGGGTGGGAAGATGTGGCTGCTCTGGCGATTCTGTTGCGCAGCCCGGATATCAAGGTGATGGGGGTGGCGACGACGCCCGGTATAGCAGATGCGCAGACGGCGGAGTACCGGGTGAAGATGCTGCTTGAGGCATTGCAGGAAAAAGAAACGAAGATGGTGGCCGATTTGCCGGCCAAGGCTGAGATTCTGGCTACCGGGCCACTGACGCGCGTGGCGCGGCTGATTCGAGCAGGGAAGGTGCCCAAAGCAGTGACCTGGATGGGCGGCGCAGTTACCGTTGCGGGTAACGCCAAAGGCGGGGCTGAATGGAATGCTGCTGCCGATGTGGCAGCATTGCGAACGGTGATGTCGTCGAGGGTTCCGCTGACGATCTGCCCATTGGACTTAACCAATCAGTTTCCGTCGCGGGCTGAGGTGTTGCCTGAGGGGCTGAAGGGGGTTCAGGCAGAATTCCGCAAGGCTTACGCTGAAAAAGGCCGGTTCTGGTGGGATGAATTGGCAGCCGCTTATTTGGTGGCACCGGGGCTGTTTCGCAAGCAGACGCTGAAGCTTCGTGTAAACCAAAGTGGGCGTCTACTCGAGGCTCCGGCCGGGCGAGTTGTGGATGTATTGCAGGGCTGTGAAGAGCAGGGCTTTCGCGCACTGCTCCAGCAGAGCTTACGTTTCTAGTGCAGGTTGGCGAGAGTGGTTCTGAGATCTCCGGCCATTTCTTTCAGATGGCTGGATGTGCCGGCGGTTTCTTCTGCGGCGGCTGCGAAGTTTTGTGTTTCCGCTGAGATTTTGCGCATGGAATCAGAAATCTGCTCGATGCCACCAGCTTGAGAGCGGCTGGAATCATGGATTTGATCGAGGAGCACTTTCATGTGCTGTGTGGCAGCGTTGAGTTCAGAAAAGCCATCGGCGATGTTTTCAATATCGCGCGCGCTGGACTCTACTTTGCCAACAGAATTTGAGATGAGATTGTCGATCTCAGTGCTGGCTTCGGTGGTACGAACGGCAAGGTCTCGAACCTGATCGGCGATGACACCAAAGCCGCCGCCGGAATTGCCGCTGCGGCTGGCCTCAATGCTCGCATTGACGGCGAGGATGTTGGTTTGGCGCGCGATGTCCATCATCAGATTGACGATGCCAGCGATCTTGCGGCTGGTAACGGAGACGGCCTGCATTTCAGCATTTACGCGACTGAGGCGCTCATGAGTTTGGGCGATATCATTCACGGTTTGAGCCATCCGGTGCTGGTTGGCAGAGGCGGATTCGAGGTTGCCCGAGACCTGCTTGCGCATTTTTTCGCTGGTAGTGGAAATCTGATCCACCATGTTGGCCTGAGTAGAAACCGAACGTGCAAAGTGTTCTACAAAGCTGGCGATCTCTGCTGAACCCATAGCAACCTGCTCTGCGGTGAGGCTAACCTGTTCTTCGAGTACACCGCGCATGCGGACGGTGGCGCCCAGTTGCTGAGCGATCACACAGCAGATTGCGGTTTCAACAACTACAAAGAAGGCATGAAGGACGACATCCCCAAAGGCAGCGTCATAGTTAAAGACCATTCGCGGAACCAGCCACCAACCGATAACGTGGTGGGCGGCAATTGTGCCGGCGGCGGCGAGCAAGGTCCAAATATTTGCAAAGTAGCAGAGCACTGCGATGAAGCTAAAGATATGGAAGTGGTATTCGATTCTGCCTTCGCCAAGGAAGATCAGAAGCATGGACATCCCCATCGTGGCCGAGGCAATCGATATGGAAGTAGACAATCCCGAAGGGTTGCTGTAAGTGAGGATTGCGGGTGCTGCGCAAAGAAGTATTGAGCCGAGCAGGGCGATTCCAATACTGGCTGAGTTAAAGACTGAAAAGAGCAGTAATGCCGGAATGTGAGCGGCCAGAATCAACAACAAAAAGCGATTTGCTTTGATCCGGTGTTGGATTTCAAAGGAGTTCATAGGCGAGGCAATAGGTCTTTCAGCTGGTAAGCAAGGGTTTCGGCTCTAAGGGCCTTAGAGGTGACGCAACCGGTTGAGGGTAGCGAGGCTTGGAGTGTGCGGTGTTCAACGTTGAACAGGATTCGTGCTTCCCAATAGGGAGCTGGCTCGTAGCCGCCAGAATAGGTGATGCGGCCTGAGGCATCGCGCACCAGCAGCCATGGGGCGGCCACTACACCTGAGGATGCCGGAGAGTCTTCAAATCGGATTTCATAGCCGAGGGATTGGAGTTGGTCATGAATCGGTTTTCGCCTACCGATGTAAACCACGATCTCGTTTGCTGAGGATTTCGGGCTGCGGCCAGCAAGGTAACCCAGCAGGCGCTCGGAGCAGCGGCAATCGTCTGAGGCAAAGTGGTAGATGCTTTGGGTGGCTTTCTTTTCACTTGTAAACCACTGCGCGTTTACTTCGTTGCGCAAGGGGGCATGAAAGGCGACCAGTAGCCCACCGGTGAGACAAGGGATTAGAATCCCAAGTGCTGAGAGCCAGGTGTAAAGTTTGCCTTTAGGTTGCATCTACACTAAGGCATATCGGCGCAGCTTAGCGGTCTTGAACGTATTCTTTTAAAAAAGGTATGGCAACTGCGCCGTCGGTACGGTGTTCGCCGTCAAAAAAGGTGAGGCGCCGCAGTTTGGGGTCTTTTACGTAAGCCTTCAGTCGTTCAAACTCATAAGTTACCCACTCGTCGGTACCGACTTTGTCGCGATGCCCGCGTTCGACCAGAAAGGGAATCGGGCTGGAGTGGAGCATGGTCCCGATTGCGGCCAGTTCGGCGTGGCTGGCGACGTTAGCCATATTCCATTCGTAGATCTCGTATTCCTGGGTGTGGACGTAACTGTAGGAAAGCTCGGGCAAGATCAACTTACGAATCCACTCGTTGAAGTTACCTCCGCAAACGATAGCCTTGAAGCGGGGATCAAAGACCGGCACGCGCAGGGCCGTAGCACCACCGTAAGACAGCCCGTAATAGACGATTCGTTTGGAATCGATGTAGGGGAGGGTTGAGAGGTAGTCGAGACTGCGGCGGTACTGCGCCTCGATGAAGGCGAAGAGCGAAAGCCCACGCGGGTTAGCCAGAAGCTGCAAGGCGCGGAAGTCTCCGTTGTAAGGATTTTGAGGAAGATAGACAACGAAGCCCTGGGCCACGAGGCGCTCGGCAAAGTTGCGGTAGGTGCGGTAGTCGTTGGATTCGATAGGCTGCCCAAAGAGCGATTCTGGCCGGCCCATCAATCCGTGCTGGACAATCACCAGCGGGCGGCGCTCGAAATTGCGCAGGCCAATCGGCTTGAGCAGAACACCCTGAGCCACTACACCAGGAAGAGCGTCTATCGTAATCGAGATTCCAGTAAAGCTGGAGCTTTCTGCGACGGTGCGCTCTCGCAGCCGGAAGCCTGCGTCGTAGCGGGGCAGCACGCCAACCACTTCCTCGTGCCAACGCCGGGCCAGCACCTTTGCGCCTTGCGTCTTCATCGACGCAGCGCGGCGCTGCTCGGCTGGTGCCACCAGGCCTTCGAGGTATTTTTCGAGAGGCACGACGTTGGAAGTTGACCGCTCAATGCTTCGCTCATCGTGGCGGCGGATGCTCATGCCAAAGGCGTTCTCCTGGGGGCGCGGTTTTTCTACCGGGCCGAAGAGCTGCTCCATGGGGGGCTCAAGACGCACGGGGCGCTTGTAGCGTTTGACTGCTTCGTAATAGTGAGCCAGCTCAAAGCCGAGCGGAATTTGGGCGAAGGGATAGCCCATGCGGCGAATGCGTTCGCGGTGCTCGGGGTGGATGAGCCGCGGGGCGATTACCAGCACGCCTGGATATTCGCTGCAGGCCAGTTTCTTGTAGCTGAGCAGTACAAGGATCTCGCGAGGTTTTGAAACTTCGCAGCGGTCGGCGTCGAGCAGAAGCGGGTGCGACGGCATCTTCGCGGTTTTGATGGGCTGCTGCAGCAGATAAGTGCGGATGCCGCTGAGCATCTCTTCCATCTGCGCGGCGGCAGAGAGTGGAATGAGGAGACTAAACGCTAATCTGACGAGTTTTTTCATTGAAGCTTACCCGTCTGCCCTTTCTCAGGCTCTCCATTGTCATCACCAGAGCGATGGCTGTGGCAAGGCCGTTTTCTACAGGCGCATTTGGCTGTTTGCGAGTGCGGATGCAATCGAGGAAGTTGCGAATGTGGTCTCGGGTGGCACGGGCGAAATTACCAATCTCGATGTGCTGACGCGAGGGCTTCAGCTCTGGCGTAGTCGATTCCGGATAGAGCCACCAGCCTTCGCGATTCACATCGAGCCGGGCCTTGTTGCCGTGGAACTGCTTGAGTTGATCCTGCGAAGAGTGATAACGCATGGCCTTATAACCAAGGGTGAAATTCGCGATGTAGTTCTCAGCGAATTCCAGCACCACGGTGGCGGTGTCGGGGATCTCGGCACCCTTCAGATTCACCTGGCCGCCAACGCAGGTAACAGCAACGGGGGCTTTAGAATTCATGAACCACTGGATGGCGTCGAAGATGTGCGCGGCCTGGCCAATGATCATGCCGCCGGAGGAATCGTAGAAGTAATACCAGTTGAAGAAACGCATGGCATCGACGGGTCGCTGCGGGGAAGTGCCAAGCCAGGCCTTCCAGTCGAGTTCTCCCTGCAGTTGCGAAGGGTTGAGCGAGGTCTGGTGGTTCATCCACCAACTGGTAACCAGGCGCACGTCGCCAAGTACCCCGGATGAGGCCACCTCTTTGGCTTCGATAAAGATCGGCGAGCTCCGTCGTTGCGTCCCCACCTGCACGATGCGCTTCGTCTTTGCTACCGCATCCACCATGCGGTAGCCTTCTTCAATCGTGTGACAGGGTGGCTTCTCGACGTAAACGTCTTTGCCGGCCTCGACGGCATCGATCACCATTTGGGCATGCCA